>DQLG01000525.1 GCA_015660315.1 Candidatus Latescibacterota bacterium | reverse complement strand
CTCGGGCAAGGTCACGGTCTACGCCATCGGCGACGACGGCGCCGCGCGCGAGCCGCTACTCTCTTCGTTGCATACCGCCCCGCACGCGCACGGCTTCGCCATCGACCAGAGCAACCGCTACGCCTTTGTGCCGCATACCTGTCCAGGCAATAGCATCTGGCAACTGACCTTCGCCGATGGCATACTGCAGTCCAACACGTCGCCGCGCGTCGAATTCGACCGCGAGGTCGGCCCCCGCCACTTGCATATACACCCCGACAATGGCTGCGCCTACAGCGATAACGAGCAGGACAATAGCGTCACCGCCTATCGCTTCGACCCCACCAGCGGTACATTAACGCCTTTCCAGACGCTTTCGACCGTGCCCGACAATTACCAAGGCGGCGCCTGCGCCCGCATGGAACTGCACCCTTCAGGGCGCTTCCTCTACGCGACCAATCGCGGTCACGACTCAATCGCCGGCTTCCGTATCGATCCGCACAGCGGCGGGCTCGAATCCATCGGCCAATTTGCCACCGAAGAAAACCCCCGCTCCTTTCACTTGGACCCGCAGGGCCGTTTCCTCTACGCGGCGGGCGAGTCAAACGACCGGCTAAGAGCCTATCGCGTAGACTGTGAAAGCGGCGCGCTTGACCCACTGCATACCTACGAGACCGGTCATATGCCCTGGTGGGTACAAGTCGTAGAACCGGGCTAACAGCCGATACCTATTCACACTAGGTCGGCAATCACCGCATCGCCGAATGCCACACGCCGGTCAGCCCGCGCATTGGCGACATCCTCGACCGCCGTGGTATCGAGCTTATTAGCCACCGCGAGATATAAAAGGAAAAACCCATGGACGAAACGCTTAAAGACACCATTCCGCAAATCGAAGCCATGGCCCATGATACGCTTTCGCACCACCGGCTTCCGGGGCTAGCTCTGGGCATCGTCCGCGGCGACGAGTTAGCGTGGTTCGGGGGCTTTGGCCGCGCCAACCTGGATCAAGACGCCACACCGACGGTCGATTCACTGGCCCGCGTCGCCTCGGTGAGCAAGACCTTCACCGCTACCGCGATCGTGCAATTGCGCGACGAGGGCAAGCTGGGCCTGGACGATCCGCTGGTCCAACACATCCCGGAATTCGCAGCCGTACAGGTACGGGCAGGTACGCTCGAAGCGGTGACCCTGCGGCGGATGCTGACCCACCGCACGGGGCTTGCGACCGAGTCGCCGGTCGATGGCTGGGGTGCACTGCGTTTCCCCACCCGCGAGGAGATCCTGGCAGCCCTGCCCCAGACAGAAGTGGTGATTCGCCAAGATAGCGCCTGGAAATATTCCAATTTGGCCTATGGACTATTGGGCGAGGTAATCCAACGCGTTTCGAGACAGCCATACGAAACGTATATCCAGGAGTATCTCTTCAACCCGCTGGCAATCGCATCGGCGACTTTCGACCTCGACGACGAACATCGGTCACAGCTAATGACCGGTTACGACCCCACACCCTACCAAGACCGCCCCAAGCCCGCAGCCTACGCGCATTTGCGGGGAATCGCCGCCGCCGGCCAACTGCACGCCAGCGTCGCCGACCTGGCCCGTTGGGTTTCATTTCAGTTCCGCACTGAGGATGCTCCGCGCGCAGGGGCGCAAGTATTGGCCGGCGCTTCGCTGAGCGAAATGCACCGTCCGCAATATATCGAGGATGACTGGTCCGCCGGTCAGTGCCTGGGCTGGCGTGCTACACGCGTCGGCGAGCGCGTCCACCACAACCACGGCGGCGGCATCCACGGCTTCGGCACCCAAGTATTTTTTAATAAACCAACGCGTACTGGGGCGATTCTCCTCATTAATATGTGGCCACCGCACGGAGGGTTGGATCTGGCACAGGAAATATTGGAACTGATCCTCACGGCGGACGAGGCACATGGCAACAAAGGGACAACGACCGATTTTTCACCCGTGCCGGAAACCTACCGCGCCCTGCTCGGCACCTACGTTGCCGCGCCCGGCATCTGGGTCAATATCGAATGGCGCGCCGGGGTGCTGCGTTTGGCGGTGCCGCAAGGCAGAGACCATTCGCTGCACGCGCCGGCCGAGTTGGTGCCGACCGACAACGAGTTGGAATTTCGCGTGCAGGGTGCGCGCGGCGCGGGGGAAATGGCGGTGTTTAAAATCGAAGACGGAGTAGCGAGTTATGCGCTCGGTGGATTTGAATTTCGCCAGCTGAAAATCTGATTAGCTTGCACCGAGCAGCAAACAAAATACAACGAAGGGGCGTCCCGTAGGACGCCCCAATAACACAACCCAACTAGAAAAAGATCATCATCTGATACTTGACACCATCTGCGCTCTGGCAATCATCACATTCGCCAGTTCACCTACTTCAGTAAATAATCAATTCCATCATGTTGCTTACCATCGATCATTCGGATCTTTACTGAAGCATCGGCTTCTGTCGCGTCGATAAAACCGATCCCACCCGGCTTGTTTGCCACATGCTGTTTTGCCGCCGCGCCATTAGCAAGGACCTCGGGCGATTCGATCATACCTTCGAACACCTTAGTTAGCCACATTTTGTTCATCTTTTTAGCGCATAGGCCCAAGACCATTTTAGCAAATTTCTCAGCAACAGAGTCTTCCAATCCGACCCCAAAAACCTGCATCGATATCGGCGTCGCCGTATAGATTATTCCGCCATAGGAGGGAGATAGGTGCATGCTTTGTCCGTATTGCTGGTGATGACCAAGCCATCCTTCTCCTCTTCAAAGCAGCCAACTCGTTGAAGCGCGTCCAGTATATCGGGAACTGCACTTCTGGCGACTATCATATAACAAGCCTCACGGGCGGTAGACTTAGCCTCAGGGCTCACTTCCGTTGAATCGGTGAAATTGAGTTGCTTCATTTTGACGATTGATGCACCAGCTGCACCGGCGGCCATCGCCGCCGCGACTAGTTCATCTCCGCTGCTTTCGTTACATATAAGCGAAAAATCAACCAGATCGGTCAGGTAAGTTAGATTTTTCTTCCTATCACCGGTATATCGTTGCCGCCAGTTTATACTTCCCAAGATACCATCAATAGCGACTACAATCTGCTCGGTGCTCGCCGCAGAATGTAGCATACCGCGCGTGACATCCATATTCAGATGGGCTGCGCTAAGAGGGTACATGTAAATGAAGCCTTTCCCCGGTTGATCAAGTTGCCCTGCGTCTATCATACCATCGAATAAGATTTCGGCATCGGTGGAAGCAACCGCCGTCCAAATGAGTTCCTTGTCGGCCGGGATGGCGATCCGCAACAAGCCCATCTTATCTCGAACTCCGAGGCCAACACCATGAGTGACACTGGGCACACCTGCTCCGATATCCAGCGCCACTCGGGCTACACGAGTCCCCTGCCCGCGTTGGACAATGCAACAGATACCAGTGACATCATTTGATAAATGCACTGTTTCTAAACCATCTACGAGGACTTGATTGACATGGTTCGCATTGTCAGGATGTGGCAACTCAACGTCAATTGCAAATACCGAACCTCGACCGGGCAAATCAAGTCGTCCCAAGGTCACCAGTAAAGATACGACCTTATCCGTAACATCACTGGGGACGAGAAACGAAAACGTATCTATCGGATCATCGACAATCTTGGTGCCTCCCCAAAAACCACTCTTTTCAACTACCGGCGAGCGGGCAGCGAATGATGTCAGCATAGTAACCCCGATACCGGATAGGGCCTCGAAAATATCTTTGCTGAGTGAGCGAAATACACTTGCAGTGATTCTAGAAATCATCATGAAGCCGCTCCTTGTGACACCTCAGCATCGAGAGGATTGGATGATGCCTGACCGGCTTCGAGTGCTTTCTTGCGTTTAGCGGTAACGGATAAACCGACGCAAAGGACCGAGAGAATCGGACAGACCGAAGCCATCGACAAGATACCGAATCCTTCTACCACACCGACCTCACCACCAATGCCTAAGCCCATCGACAGTACTAGTGGAACCGTGATTGGCCCCGTTGTGACACCCGCGCTATCCCAACCAATATTTACAAATTCTTCGGTCGAGAAAAAGGTGATCGCCAGAAGGATGATATACGGTGGCCCGCACATTACGATAAGAGGTATATCAAACATAATCTTAGCCACGCCAAATGCTATCCCAAAACCAACACCGACAGCCACTGCTTGCATCAAAAGTGATTTTTTAAAAGTACCAACCGTGAGCTCTTCAACTGTCGCACCCAAGGCGTTGAGAGCGGGTTCGGCCAACGTTGCTCCATATCCAAGAATGAACGCAAAGATTAAGACAACGAGGATTCCGCCAAGGCCACCTTCTGCCCCATAAAGAGGGCCGATCGAAGGCAAATATTCATATGTCTCGCGATCAATATCGAAATCTTGATCTTGATATGGAATGGTCTCGTATTTCTCATCAACATAGGCTATAAAAAACGACTTCTTTTCTCCGTCAGCCGTAATTGCAGTCTGCACGACTAACGGGTCAAAATTTTTGAGTACGGTTTTTTGGTCTGGCAATTGGACCGTCTTATAGGCCGCCGGAATCTTGCCGCCAATTTGATCGCCCAGTTTCGACAGACCAAGTTCGATCCCGATACTAAAGACGGACATACCAACTATGGCGAATCCCAAACCGAGAAAGGTCTCGTCTGCACGTGGCAGGCGTTCACGTAGTAAAACCCACAAGACCAGCAACATTGGCACTCCGAGCAAGCCGATCGCCTGAACTCCTGTCTGAAAATTTTTCAATAGAATCTCAAGCACTCCCGTCTGGATCTGCTCTGCTCCGGCAAACTCAAGGCGCAATTCAGCTACTTTAGTTGCAACATCAGCACGAGACTCTTGCGCTAACCCAGAGAGGTAAGATTCTTGTACCGCCTCATCAGTATGCTCAACCATGTAACGCAACTGAGCTGATTCGTCAATGAATAGCGAAGCCGTTTTCTCGTGGGCGAAGAAACGTGCCGGATTGGAATCGGGTTCGGGGACTTGGCCGACGTAGCACACACCCAAAATAAGCACGGTAACTATTGGGAATAACGAGGCCAATGTCACTACACCAAATCCGGCAGCCCCCTCTTCGCCATCGCCAAATATACGTGAAATACCAATTCCCAATGCCAATACCAAAGGCACTGTCACGGGGCCGGTAGTCACAGCACCGCAGTCCCAGGCTAGACCCGCTAAATGAAGAAGATTTTCGCTGTACATGCACGCAAATGCCGTTGCTGTCAAAAGCGATCCCACAAGTACGAATATGAACGGTTTGAGCGACCAGCCATACTTGAAGCGCAGCATGCCAAAAGCCACAGCGATCCCAACCCCGGTACCGACACTATATACTAAAACCTCCGATACCTTATTGAGCAGGAAAAAAAGTAGCGGCGCTTCCCACGCTTTAACCGACATACCAGCCGCCTTCAGAACGCCAATAGCAGGCTCAGCAAGCGTAGCAAGAAAACCGAGGGCGAGCGCGAACAGAAGTATGACAAGTAGAGACTGCTTCTGCGGCAATTTGACACCTACAATTTCTCCCAGCGGCATCAAGCCCAATACGAGCCCTTCCATGAAGAAGGTGAGCCCCACTACGACCAGCGCGATACCACCAGCGATCACCGAAGCTTCTGCTATAGCTACCCCTAACACAATGGTTTGGAATAAAAACAGGTAGGTGATTATAAGCCACACCGCTTTGACTTGTTCAAGAAGACGATCTTGAACATATGGGCCAATTATTTTGAGTCCTTGCGAGAAGGATACCTTGACCTTCCCCGAAGTTTGTTGCCCCGTTTGTGTCATGCAATTTCTCCTTGTCGAACACAAATACTCAATTTGATAATCAACAAATATTCTAGCCTCAACCAGTTGCGCAAAGCGTGAGCAATATGCCCACAGTTCGTCAACTTGGCTTTGAATGACTCTTCGGACAAAAAGGCACCCCTATTTTTGAATACCGGCAGAATCTCTTTCCTGGATCGTAGGTCCGCGACAAAACACCCAAACCTGCGAGCTGTCTACATTTTGCGATAGTCGCCGGAGCTTGTCTGTGAGAAATACGGTTCCTCACTTTCGACAGCTCAATTTTCCAGTAGCCTAGGTCGTAATTACGATCTGGTTGGTTGCTGTATTTTATTTTTGCGGATCCATCCGGTCTGTCTGTAAATCTGACCGGCAGATAACCAATTATTTGTCTGCTTACCCCAATCATACCTATAGAATATACAACATGTTGCGAGTCGCTCCTATCAGAAAACTCTGACTGTAATTGGACCTCTCGTAATGTAGCAAGTCCTGAGAACGTATGAATAAGTCCCATCTGCGGAGGAGCCTATCCCAAGCGATGCGTTCTGCCTACCGAAATCCATGATAGGCTGTCTATCCAAAAGTGCATACGGAACCCCGCGTTCTACCGAAACGCCGAGACCAACAGAGGGATTAACGAGGGTACAAATGACGTTGTTACGCGCAGACCATTACAATCTAATACGAAGCGATGAACTGGCCGAACCACAGCAAAATGTGCGAGATAATTAAGCCTCCGAATCCGTAAAGGCCATGCAATCAGGATTGGCGCAAGGCCAAGCGATAGGAAAACCCGTAAGGCCTTTTATCTAAAAGTCCTTACCACATCACGCCTCGGAGGTCATCGCAACGACAGCACGGACGGCCTCGCTCCAGTCATCCCAAAGCCCAGCCCCCTCCGCACGTGGCTCCGGCGGCGGGGCGGGTGGCCCAAGCTCAAGTCCATAGTGCGCCCTCACCGAGGGCGGTGGTGATGGTTGCGGCCCTTTGATATAACGGCCGTTGTATGTTCTGTCATACACAGACTTTTTATATGCATCGTAAGTAATCATCTGTCGAATCTGCGGGGGATTGCTGTAGTTCGGCGTTGCGGAGTGGAACATTCGCCCATGCCACAGGACCACATCTCCCTCGTCACCAAAAAACTCGAAGGGTTCAATGCCGGCGAGTACGTCCCTAAGACCTGGAGGCTGTGGCAGCACGAATGCCGCGGCGG
>DQLG01000349.1 GCA_015660315.1 Candidatus Latescibacterota bacterium | reverse complement strand
GCGAAATGTTCGACGGAGACCGGGAGCAATACCCCTATTTCTGGCACGACTACGGCCACCATCAGCAGGCCAATTACGAGGCGCTGATCACGTCGCCGCAAGTCGACGAGTTAATCCGCCATCCGAAGATCTATCCGACCATCAAAGAATTAATGGGCGGCCCGCTGTGTTTTGGCGAGATAGGGTTGCGGTTGATGCAGGCTTATGACGGCGAGTTGCACCAGGGTTGGCACCGCGACAAACCGCATTGGGATGAGCATCCGTTTAGAATGGACTATATCCAGTTGATGGTCTACCTGTCCGACGTCGACGAGGGCACGCATTGTTTCTCGATATCGCCGGAATCGCTACAACAGCCGGTGTTACAGGATCGCGACGAGCAACTGCAACGGGGCGGGCAGTATCATTTGCACGGACCGGCGGGCACGTGCGCGCTGTTCAACGTGGCGGTTATGCATACGGCGACGACGCGTCCGACAAGGGCCGACCGGCGGACGGTACAGATTTATTACGGGCACAGAGATCGCGCGCCGTTGGCGAATGATTCGAGTATTCCGGCAGCGTTTTGGCGCGATAGCGGGGATGAGGAGACGCGGGGTTTTTATGGAGTTTTGAATGAGCGGACTCAGGTGTATATGGCGGCGTTTCCTGGGGCACAGTAGCGATTGTTTGGGAGTGCGTCTCGTGCTGCGGGTCTATAGTTTTCTCTCGAGTTAGTCGTTGCGCCCACCGCTGGATAAGCAACAAAAAAGGGGGGCGCGTCTAGGAACGTCTATTGCGTGTCTTCGGGTGTAGATCTATTCGTTTTCTCCGACTCCTTTCGTTCTGCTTGTTCCCCTTCGGCGAGCGAGTTATTTTTGGGCATGCCTCTGTTAGATATCGCACCCACTGATTTTTTTGACATCGCCGTTGTTGGTCTGTTACTGTGGGGCTTGGTCGCCTGGACTCGCCGTGTACACGCGCGCATGGCGCTTATTGGCCTGGCCTTTCTGGGTGCCTTCTATCTAATGGCGCGGCAATTCGAACTGCAGTTGACGGCGTGGATATTCCAGGGTTTTTTCGCAGTTTTGGTGGTTCTGCTGCTGGTGGTTTTTCAGGACGATCTGCGTCGACTTTTCGAGCAGATCGCCGCGTTGGGTTTGCGGCGCAAGGCATCGCGGCCGGGTGAGGGTAGCTTGGCGGTGCTGGTGCGCGGCTTGCACCAATTGGCCGAGAAGCGGCGCGGAGCCTTGATCGTGTTGCCGGGTCGCGAGCCGGTAGAGCGGCACTTGCAGGGTGGCGTCGCGTTGGACGCGACGATCAGCGAGGAACTGCTCGACAGCCTTTTTGACGCGAGTTCGGCGGGTCACGATGGCGCGTTGGTCATGCGCGACAATCGGCTGGAGCGTTTTGCGGTGCACTTGCCTTTGTCGGAAAATCGCGACGAGTTGGGGCCGGGTGGCACGCGGCATGCGGCGGCTTTGGGGCTTGCCGAACGCAGCGACGCTTTGTGCTTGGTAGTATCGGAGGAGCGCGGGACCATTGGTATCGCGGCGCAGGGGCGGCTGGAGATCTTGGCCGAGCCGGACGAATTGTTGGACCGGGTGCAGGATCATCTGCAGCGCACGGGAGTATTGGCGAAGTCCGGTGGGATCGAGTGGCGGTGGCTGGGGGGAGGGTTGGTGGAGGGCTTGTTGTCTTTTGCACTGGCCTTGGGTGCTTGGTTGGTATTGGTGCCGGGTGCGGCGGAGGAAGTGGTGGCGCACCAGGTCTCAGTCGAGGTGGAGCAGATGCCCAAGGGGTATGTGCTGGAAGGCGTCAAACCCGCGATGGTGGAAGTGACGGTGGTTGGGCCGCGGCGGGCGATGGTATTGGCGACGGCAGCGGATTTTCGTTTGCAGCTCGATGTCGACGCCAAATTAATTGAGTTAGGGCGCCGTACATTTGCGATCTCTGTTGAATCGATAAACCACGAGACAGATCTGATGGTTGTTGATATTAGACCGAAAAAAATACGACTGCAGCTGCGCAAAGAACAATGATTGGGGGCCCAAGGCTCGAGCGTATGATATGGATTATCTGAAAGCCATTTTGCAAACCATAGAATCGCTATAGGGAGAATCGACGTGACGGTGTTGCACAAAAGCCAAATCGACTTTTTCAAGACCCAGGGGTATTTGATCCTGAAGGGTTTTGTCGAGACGGAACGGATGGCTGCTTGGCGGAGGCAGTTTTGGGCGCACGTCGGCGCTGATGCGCAAGATCCTGCGAGTTGGCCCGACAGCTATGTGATCGATGGATTTGCGGTTGACCCGGCCTTTGGGCAATTACTACAGATGCAGGCGGTGGTCGAGCAATTGGGTGGTGGGCAGTTTGTCGGGGGGGGTGGGTCGTTATTGGTGCAGTGGCCAAAAAAAGAGTCGACATGGGATTGGCCAGGCCAGGGGCACATCGATGGTTATGGGCCGAATGGGTGGAGTGGCGGTTTTATGCTCGGCGCGACGGCCTATCTCGATGATGTCGAGGATCAGGGCGGCGCTTTTACCTATTGGCCGCAGAGCCACTTGCCGGTGCACGATTTTTTTCGCGAGTTTCCAGACCAGATCGATGGTAGTTTCACCAAGCGGAAAGACTGGGAATCGCAGCAGTGGGGTTTGTTCTCGGACCGCTCCGCGCAGGGGCCGAAGCAGTTTGTGGCGGAGGCGGGCGACGTGATCTTGTGGCACTGCTTTATGTGCCATACCGGTTCGGCAAATATTCGCGCGAATCCGCGGCTGGGGCTTTTTGCCCGTTGGCATTACGCCGAACGCGAGGCGATGCGCTATGAGATCCCGGAAGACTTGTGGCATTACTGGGCGATCTGATAAGGTTTTTTTTAGGCTCTTTCCCTAGCCGGTAGTCTAATGCAAAATGCTGACCTCTCGTCGGGCACGCTTTCGACGTGGATATTCGCCCTCGATCAGGTGCATGAAGCGGCGGGTGATGGCCAGAAAGAAAGTGATGAGCCCGGATATTGCGCATCAGCGTAAGATATAGACGGCCAGCAGCGCGGCGATTGAAGCCGACAGGGCGAGCGGGAATGTATCGGGGGTTATTTGCCAGGGCATAGGATGGACGCGGAGCTAATTTATTTGCGCGTAATATTTAAATGATCAATAAATTCCGTTTAATAGGCAACGCGCCCAAAGGAGCCATGGCATGAACACGGTATTCTTATTGCTTATTTTGAGCATCGTGGCCTGCGAGAAATCACCGCAGCAGGCTCGGCGCGATCTAGTAAAATTGGACTACAGCTATTCGCGCAACTCGATGGTGGAGGCGATTCGCAAGGGCGATGCGGAATCGACGCGATTATTTCTCGTCGCGGGTATGGAGCCGGGCACTGTTTCGGCCGGCTATTCGGTGCTGGAGTACGCGGCGGCAAGTGCAGACCAGGCGATCGTGGCGATCCTGCTCGAAGCGGGTGCCGATCCGGGCGCTTCGGGCGGAGTTTCGACTCCGCTGATTGAGGCCTCATCGCGGGGGAATACGGGCATCGCACAGCAATTGCTCACGGCTGGTGCCGACGTCAATGGGATCGATGGCACGGGGCGCACCCCATTGATGGCGGCAGTAGAACAGGGTGGGGTCGGTTTGGTCGAAGTATTGCTCAAAGCCGGCGCCGATCCCAATATTCGCTCGAAACTGGGCAGCACGGCGCTGGGTCAGGCCGAGCAGGCACAGCGGGAGCAGGTGGTGGGTATGCTCACGGAAGCTGGTGCGGTGCGCGCTGTTGGCATCGATTTAGCGGCATTGATGGAACCGGCCAGTTTGATCGCGACAGCGCCGGCGGAGTATCGAGTGCGTTTTGCGACGACGGCCGGGGCGATTGTCGTCGCGGTCGAAAGGCGTCTGGCCCCGCGGGCGGCGGACCGTTTCTTTAATCTAGTCCGACACGGTTTTTTTGATGATCAGCGTTATTTTCGTGTAGTGCGCGGGCGACTGGTCCAATTTGGATTGCATAGTGCGCCCGAGGTAGCGTCGCGTTGGTACGAGGCGTCGATCCCCGACGACCCTAGAGTGGCCAGCAATGTGCGCGGCACGCTCACCTTTGCTACCGGTGCGGGCGCTGACAGCCGTACGACGCAGATTTTTATCAATCTTGCCGACAACGCGGATTTTGACCGTCAGGGTTTTGTGCCCTTTGCTCGGGTGGTGTCGGGCATTGAGGCGGCGGAATCGATCAATGGTGAATACGGCGAGTTGCCCGAGCAAAGCCGGATACTTGCCGAGGGCGGGGAATATCTCGACAGGGCTTTTCCGGCTTTGGATCGGATTATTGAGGCTCGTCTGCTTGAATAGCGATAATATCTTGCCAAATGCAGAAGAACTGTATAGATTATAATGCTTTGCCCGACAACGATATCGATCGTTGCCCAGGGCTACATTATCCATGTTTGAACCTCGGGAGCTACAATGGGCCAGTCAATGTTTTCTCGGGAAGTTGCACGAAAGTTGGAACAGGAGATCAATTCCTTCGAGACCTGTCGTGGTTTGTCGTTGCGCGCACGCGATATCAACATCGACCGCAAAGGCAAGGAGATCGAAGGGGGGGCCGAGGGAGAAGGGCAGCCTAATTCTTCGGCTAGCGCAATGTTGGAATTCACTGCCGGTAGCATCATATTGGCTCGTGAGGATATCGAAGAAGAAGAATAAGGCGACTTAGATATACGGATGGGGCGGCGATCACTGCGATCGCCGCCCCTTTTTTTGTGGGGAGACACGATGAGCGAAGCGGAACGCGCCAAGTGGGAAGCTCGCTATGGGGCTGAAGACTACGCGCCCGATCAGGAGCCGGTGCCCTTTTTGTGCGAGCGTGTAGATACCTTGCCTGTAGGTAGGGCGTTGTGTTTGGCGGCAGGTAGCGGTCGTAATGCCGTATTCTTGGCCGAACGGGGTTTTGTCGTGACGGCGGTCGATATTTCGGCTCGCGGGCTGGCCTGGTGCCGTGAGTTGGCCGAACGGCGCGGCGTTGAGGTTACGACGGTAGAAGCCGATCTGTTGTCCTGGGACTTCGGGGAGGGCGAATACGACTTAGTGACGGATTTTTATTATTACGAGCAGGCGCTTTTTCCGGCGATCGGGCGGGCGTTGAAACCCGGCGGGCATTTTGTCTTCCAGACCTTCTCGGTTGATCAAGCTCTGCGTTCGACTGGGCCGAGGAATCGGGCCTTTATGGTCGAACCCCACGGGTTGCTCGCCGCCTTTGCGGGTTGGCGGATCCGCTACTTCGAGGATGGCGTTGTAGAGGATCAGGCCGTCGTGAGGATAGTCGCGCAAAAACCGACCTAAGCGGGGTCGGCGAGCGAGTCTTGCGGGTGATCGGCGATATACTTGCCGATAAGTTCCAGCGTATCGGCGTCGAGTTGGGTAAAGAGCCAGCCGGTTTGGAAACGGTTTTTTTCACCTAAGCCCCAGCGCAACTCGGCGCGAACCAACGGCAGGCGCACACCGGGTAGCCGCAGCTTTATCAGCGCGTGTCCTTCATATGAAAGCAGGCGGCGGACCCCGTCGGCGTCGAGCCCCTGCAAGCGGATGCCTTGCGCGCTCAAATCGGTGGCGAAAAGCCCGATCCAGCGTTGCGGGTCGGTATTGGGGACCGCTAGGTCGACCATCCAATCGACGGCGATGCGCGGGTTGGACCGACGGCGGGCGGAGAATAAGTCGCTGAATAAAGACATGAATACAAAGTTAAGAACGCTCTAGCGCTTTGTGAAGCGGGTTTTTCTGCTGCTTGCCGAGCCTTGCCTTTAAATGTATTATCAGGCCCAAAAAGGAGGCGTTATGTTGCTAGAAAATAATTGCTGCCCTCGTCGTCGCTGGGGCAAAACCGAGCTCTCGATCCCGGTGGTCCCCTTTGGCACCCAAGGGTTCGGCGACAACTTTGGTCCGGTAACTAACGAAGAAGCGATGGCGCTTATGCGTCGGGCGGTATATTTGGGCGTCAACCATTTCGATTGTGCCCGCTGTTATGGCAATTCGTTGGCTAAGCTGGCCGGTGCGCTTAAAGAAGGGGTGATCGCCCGCGACGAGGTGATCATCAGCGG
>DQLG01000850.1 GCA_015660315.1 Candidatus Latescibacterota bacterium | reverse complement strand
GAAAAAGAGCACAATTAAAATTCGGTGTATTGGGGATTGGAAAGCTGTTCGGTGGAACTTCGCATGAACTTGGGCCTAGTGAGTCGGGTATTCTTAGATGGACTATGCCTTTTGTCGGTTTACATTTCAACACCAAGCCTCAAACCGAAAAATAGGCAATTATTACGGTGGCATCAGGGGATGTTGGAAAGTGAAGAGATGCATACGGGATATAATAACGATACCTATGGCATCGGGACCCCCTGGTAGGTTCACCTTCTTTTGAAAACCAGTTACATCGCCTTAAAATAAACTCATTACTATGCCAATGAAGCCCACATCCCCCTCAATGGCCCTATATTGCCCCTAACGCCCTTGAATAGGTCAACCCATGTCCCATTTTGGCATAGAATTTGGACATGGGCGAGCAGAGGGTACTACAGGCGATTTGAGCAGTAGGGGCCAAATCTCTACCCTCACCCCTATTTGCTGTCTACCAACCTAACTTTCCCCTTATCCTCTTGTGCCAACCTACCCCATCAAACATAAACATGGCGAACAAGGGCAATTAACGTATTCTATTTGCAATCCTGCGATCTTACTGACCTGTTCTTTGTGATTCCACTTTGGCTTCTTTGCGGCTAGTCGAAGAAAAGTACTGAAGGCATCCAAGAATACCCATTATACTGCAAGGTCACCCAAATTGGCGTTTCAAAACATGCGTTGGCAGAAATAATCGGAGTACCCACGGATGGTCATCCCTAGATGGTTCCCCTGGTAAAACCATTTTTTTGACTGCGCCTAGCGGAATTGATAATATTTTTTTAATTTGAACAATCAACATGCTTACGATGCATCAAGCATGCAGCATTGAGGCATCAAGAGAAGACACTTGCGCCCATATTAATCTCATCCAAATCTCATCCAGGCACCCTATTTAACCCAAAACAACCACCTACAAATCATCGTAAGTGGTTGTTTTTAATGGTGAGCCCACTGGGAATCGAACCCAGGACCTACGGATTAAAAGTCCGGTTATCCTATAATTCGTAATATATTAATTGTAAATCAATTATGACTTATACTGCTGTCTACCAATAATTTACGATTTTCTCCTAAATAACTCACGTTTGCTCACAATTGCTCATCTTTGGACTTTCCCGTGATCATATCGTGATCATATATTACTCGGCAGGCTGCTGGAACGACAATCCGGTGGTCCACTTACGTGGAGAAAACCATGGCTGACAAACAGTACTTGGAGCCGTCACCGTCAAGCGTCGCACCGGCATCGCCAACTATTGGGCATATTATCGCGACACGACCGGTAAACAACGGCTGCGAAGCTTAAAGACCAACAACCTCAAGGAAGCGCTGGCCCGGGCGAAGAAGATCAACGACTCCTTAGAATCCGGCACCGACGAGCGCCTAGATACGGTGCGTAGAAACCGCGCTACGACATTTGCCAGCGTCATGGAGGCGTATCTCAAGGTAACCACCTGGTCGCCCAGCACACTGGATCGAAACCTGTTCCGTATCAAGCTCATCAACAATCGCTGGGGTGACGTGCCGGTCGCCCAGATCACCCCCCACGACATCGGCCTCTATCTCCAAGAACTGGTCGAGAGTCGCTCCATCGCCACCCGCAACCGCTACCTCGCCATCCTGCGCAAAGTCTTCGGATACGCCTTTGATAATGCACTGATACCCACCAACCCAACCGACGGCCTTAAGCAACTCAAGGAGCCGGAGCGTATACCGACAGCGCTCACCGCCGCTCAGTTTGGTCAGATCATGAATGTATTGCCCCCCTACGCGCAGATCATCATGGGCATCTTGCACGACACCGGTATGCGGGCCGGCGAGTTGCACAGCCTGCGGTGGCGCCATGTCCGCTCGGACCAGCGCCGGATCGTGGTAGAAGACGCCAAGAACAGCGAATTGCGGTTGATACCGATGACGGATTACGTCTACACCATGTTCGAGGAGCTCCGACAAGGCTCGGCCTTCAGCCAAACACAAAAGGGCCAATCCAGAGCAACTATCGTTTGGCCAGACGACAGTGACCCCGAGGGCATTGTCATACCCCCTATCGACATCAAGAAATCGCTGGCGGTCGCGGCGGAGAAGGTCGGCTTGCCCAAGCTGACACGCCACATGATGCGCCATACCTTCGCCACCTTCTTAGGCTCAAAGGGCGCGACTGATATGGATCTGATGGATCTGGGCGGATGGAAATCAGTGGCGATGGTGCGACGCTACCGCAAGGTCGTAGACGAGCGCCTGGACGATGTAATGGATGCGTTCAATGAAGACGGCGAAGAGCAGATTTCTGAACGTTAGCCTCGGTAGTCGAAGGCGAACCTACCCCTACCCGCTGCTCATGCCGGCGCACACACGCGATGCGGCCACCCTGTCGACAACCGGCGCCCTGCTGCCGCTGATAGCGCAGTAGACGCCGCCTCACAGCCGCTAACGCTCGCCCTGCCGCTTGGTATCCGACGGGGGCATTTTGTATACTGTCGGCGGACTCAAAGACGGAGTTAGCATAATGACGATTGAGCAACGATTGGAACAGGTCGAGCAGCAGAATCAGAAGATGCAGCGTCAGAATCAGAAGATACAGCGCACCAACAAGCGCCTGACGGTGGCTATGACCGCAGCTACCTTAGGCCGCAGCATCTCGGGGCGGCAGCTTCCCCTGCCTGAGGAGCACTTATGAGCGAACAGATTTACGCCGGCTTCGCCAAGGTCGATATCACCCCCCAACTCGATGACCCCCCGACCTTCGAGATCTACGATCCAATCTTCTTCCGCGCCCTCCATATACGCCAGGGCCAGCGACAGGTCACGTTTCTGGCCGCCGATCTCTTCGCGCTCGACGAGGGGTTGCTGCAGCAGGTCGCCGATAGATTAATGAGCACCGATATCGACCCCGAATGGGTGCTCGGGGGCGCCTGTCATCTGGGTACGGGGCCGACGCTCTTCCAGCACTACGTCAACCAGCCGACCGCGGCGCTGAAGGAATTCGATAATGACGAGCGCTACGCCGAAGCCGCCGCCGAGGCCGTGCGCCTGGCGCGCGCCGACGCCGCACCCGCCCGGATCGCGGTCGGCAGCGCCGACGCCGAATCCGGGTTGCAATACAACCGACGGGCGCACGACGCCGAGGGCCGGCTGCGGATGGTTTCGTTGACCGAGTTCCCCCGACCCCCCGAAGATCTGCGCTACGACGCAGTCCACCGCCAGGTCGGGGTCCTGCGCTGTGAACGGGAGGGCAGGACCCCGATCGCGCTGGTCAATTTTGGCTGTCACGCGCTCTCGCTGTGGGATCTACGGGGCAATATATCGGGTGATTATCCGGGGCGGATGGCGGCGATTCTCAAGGAGCAGGGCGTCGACGCGCTCTTTTTCGAGGGAGCGCTGGGCAATGTGCACCCGGTGCGGGAGGGGGCCGATCCGTGCGAGCGCATCGCCCGCTCGCTGGCCGGGACGGTATTGCGGGTCTATGGCGCCCTCGAACCGGTGGGGGATGTCGAGCTCGTGCTCGGCACCGGGACGATCGCGGTGGCATTGCATGAGACGATGGAGGTCGCAGAGGCGCGGCGGGCGTGGGAAGCGCAACCGCCCGAAAAAGAAGGGCTGCAGCGCTACCAGTACTGGCTCGCCGAGCACTACCAGGACCGACCTGATTACCGTTTCGGTTTCCACGTGGTCGCCATCGGTGAATCGGCCTTGTTGCACCTGCCGGGCGAGCCCTTTGTCGAAACGGCCCGGGCGATTGCCGCTGCCGCGCCCTTTGCGCGGGTATTGTTCCTCGCCAATCCCTGCCCGGAGGCGGGTTATCTGCCGACGGTAGCAGCGCACGCCGAGGGTGGAGACGAGCCGCTCCTCGCCGCGTTGCACGAGGGGGCGGAGGCCGAGATCCGCGCCGCGGCGATCGAGGTTTTGCAGCAGGTGGCGCAATGACCAGGAGGGGCGTTAGCGTGTTGCGATGGCCCATATCATAAAAGGAACCCAGATGGCAAAAAACACCCACATCACCCAGTCGGGCTGCTTTTTCCACCAGCGGATTGCCAAACCCCGACCAACGACGCCAAAGACAATGAGAGCGATCAGTATTAACCATCCAAACAACGTATCCATGGTCGTTACTATACGAAATACGATGCAGCGAAGCAGACATATCCATCGCAATATCAATTTTACCCGAGCTATACTCGCGCCCGAGTCTTAATAGGCGACAAGAAATCGCTGTCTTAGATTACATCGTCAACAGGCGACTTTATCGAGCCCCAAACAGAGGCAGCACAATGACGGTTGAGCAACGACTTGAGCAGCTGGAGAAGCGCAACAAGCGCTTGATGGTGGCGTTGACGATGATGGCCGTGACGATCTGCGCCTTGGTGACGATGGCGGCGACGGGCAAGAAGGGACGGCAACTTCGATACGGTGGTGGCGCGGAGGGTCTACGTGGAGAATGACGCAGGTAAAATCGTTGTCGGCTTGAGCTCTGACGACGACGGCAACGGCTTGGTCGGCGCGTATAACCGCAAAGGCATGCGGCGCGAGCTTAAGCCTGGGCCATGATAGAGGAGAAGACCACGACTAACGCATCTCAGTGTGATTAACTCAGAAGAGATCTAGCCATGAAGGGCGAAGAGATCAAAGCACTGCGATTACGACTTGGATTGACCCAAACCGAACTGGCCGCAGAGATCGGCGTACATCAGGTCAGTGTGGCTAGATGGGAGACCGGCGGCATAACGCCCATGCCCATCGTCCAACGGGCCCTGGCCGATCTGGATGCGCGGCGCAGTCGAGTGCAGGCCAAGGCTAGTCAAGGCGATTAGGACAGTACGACATTGAATATAAAATCAGATTGTCCACATATACCGCGTTGACCTCCACCGCGCGGCTATCGCGATAGAGACCGACCTTCAGGTAATTGCCGAACGCGTTGTAGACATTGGGCGAATAGAATTTGTAGTCCGTGCCGTTGAAGGGCGTCACCGGCTCGTCGTCGGCATACATCTCGACATAGCCGTCGCCGCCCAGCGACCATTTGATCTGGAAGTAGATATCGAACCACGCGCCCTTCCGCACCGGAAAAGTGCCGATGATATGGGGCGTCTGGTCGAGGGTGTAGAGCTTGACCTTGCAGACGCCGTCGGCGTAGAGGATCGACAGCGGCGGAAAATAGACCGGGTAGTTGTCCCAATCCTCGCCCAGGGCGCCGTCGGGCTGGTTGTGGAATTGGCAGATCGTCTGCCAGTACGGTTCTTCCTCGTAGCCGGCGTCGATCTTGAAGCTCCAGCTGTAGATCCGCTCCCCGAGGTAGTCCGCCGAATCCCGCCGCACCAACTCGACCCGGTTGCCCCCGCGGACCATATCGCCGGGCTGCAAGGTCAGCTTGGCCGAAAAGCGCCCGCGCCCCGCGTCCGTCACCAGCCGGATTGAATTGGCGCGGGCCCCTTCCAGTGACCAGCCGTCGAAGCTGCCAAACTCGAAGTCCCCGTTGGCGTAGTCGAGCGGCGATACCATCACCCCACAGCGCGCGTAGCGCGGACCGACCCGCGTCCCTGCAATATAGCGCTCCTCGACCGTCAGCAGCCGGTCGACAAAGCGCGAATACTCGCGGTAGTAGCCGTGCCGGACGATCGCGCCCAAAGCGTCGAGATAATACTGGTATTCGCGCTTGGCTCGGCCGTTGTTCCAGCGCTCCGACCACAGCGCCACTGGGGCTTCGCGCGGTCCGACGGGCACCTGTGAACCCCCGCAGCCACAACAGGCCAAGACCAGCATCCAGCGTATCCGATACATGCAAAACTCCCCTGAGGTAACTCTTTTGGCCACAACACCCCAGGGGAATATATTACACCCGACCAAGGAGCATCAAGATGGCATTGAGCGAAATTGATTCCACTCGCCAACTCCTTATCGACGACTAGCTGAGCGTGAAGGAGACGAATGATGACTATCGAGAAACGACTGGAGCAGCTGGAGAAGCGCAACAAGCGCCGGACGGTGGCGTTGACGATGATGGCCGTGGTAGGCGATTACTATCCAATTCTCCGCTTGTGGAGATGATCCTGCAGGTCCTTCAACAAATTGTGATATATCTGATGTGGGTGCGTTGGCAGGTCGAATTCTCTCAGGGTGCGAAACTGACGCGTGCGTACCTGGGGAGTGCGAGCCTGGAGAGTGCGAACCTGAGCGCAAAACAAGAAGAGGACGCCTGTTGTTCTGACTGTGGATAATACGGCAACGGCGTGGTCGGCGCGTATAACCGCAAAGGCGAAGGGCGAACGCTTAAGCCTGGGCCATGATAAAGGAGAATGCCAATGACGGTTGAGCAACGACTTGAGCAGCTGGAGAAGCGCCTGACGGCGGCGCTAACGCTGATGGCGGTGGCGATGTGTGCGGTGGTGACGGTGGCGGCGACGGGCGACAAGGACGGCCACTTCCGTACGGTGTATGCTACCTCAGTAATAGCAAAAAATATCTTCGCGAAGAACGATGAAGGGCATTACGTTGTAACGTTGGGCGCCAACGACGATGGCAACGGTTTAGTCTACACAACATCACGGGAAGGCAATATGCTGGTGACTCTGAATAGCGGAACTTCAAAGCAGGGCCACCACATTGGTACGGTTAAGGCATCTGGATTCAACGGAGAAAGTGTCAAAATCGGAGCGACTGAAAACGGCGGAACGGTTTATATCTACAACAAGACAGGCGAAAACAAGGAGACTACTGATGACGATCGAACAGCGACTTGATCAGCTTTAACAGCAGAATCAGCGCATCGAGCGCACCGCGCTCTGGCGTTTGGTGCAG
>DQLG01000470.1 GCA_015660315.1 Candidatus Latescibacterota bacterium | reverse complement strand
GCATCGGGCGTTCCTGCATAAAACCGCGCGTGCCGTTGGCGTCGACGATAGTACTTTCGTCCAGGAAGGGAGGGCCGATGGTCGGGTGCTGCACTATGTTGTATATGCGGCCGAGGTGGCGGGTGTTGGTGACGGCTTCCGAGACGGTAAAGATCGACTGTTTTTCCCCCATGCTGATGGTGCGGGTGACTTTAAGGCCGGCTAAAGGCAGTTCGGCCGACATCGCGGCGTTGAGGTAGCCGTCTTTTTTATTGGCCTTCTGGTCTAATGTCCACCAGACGCGGGTGGCTTCGCCGTGCCACTCCATGCCGCGCCCGAGTTCGGCTTCGGTGGCGGGCCCCCAGCGGTCGAGGCAGAGGAAGTGGCCCATCGAACGCGGCTCCATCGGTGGTTCGGCTTCGGGAGTCTCGCTGAAGGCCCAGGAATCCCATTGCAGGGGGTTTAGATCGTTGCTTTTGAGATGGAAGTCGGAAATGGAGCCACCGCCGAGGTCGACGACTAGTTTGGCAGCTTTGCCGTCGAGGACTAAGAGCGGGCGGTCTGCAGCTGTGGTGGGCATGGTGGAGAATGTCCAGAGTAGGGTGGTGAGGATAAGAATGCTTGCTAATCTCATGAAACGCGCTCCTTTAGCAACAGTATTTGTGCTATGGTAATGAATGGGTGGCAATCTACTAGAATTGTTGACAGATGGCAAAGGGGGGGTGATGTTGTTTTTGGGGTGGGTGGTGCGGGCTACGGGGTTGAACACGTCGGGTATTTTTAATAAGTCCCCTGGGCCGTCGTCCCTCGGGTCGCCGTCGCGACCACTCCCCCGACCGTGCCAGGCCAGCAACTAGGTGGTGGGGTGAGGGTTGAGTGACGAGATGCGCAAGTGGTAGATGAAACAATTACTGTAAATGCGAAGCTAATGAAAATTATCCTTCTATCTGTTTTCTCCCTGTTTGCATTGAATGCTTGTCTCGGATCGGGTGTAGAAGTCCCGTCTCGTTCGGCGGAGTTTGTCGAATCGTATTATCGGGGATTGGATTTATTGGAGCGCTATCGGCCCAGGGAGGCGGAGCGCGCTTTTGCGCGTTGCGTGCGTATAGAGTCGGGCGCGGCCGAAGGTTATTGGCAGTTGGGGCGAGTGCGGCTTTTGCAGGGGCGGGTAGAGCAAGGGGTGGAGTTGCTGGAGCGGGCATTGGCTATTGACCCGGGTTTGGCGGCGGCGCGGTCGTTGGTCGTTGAGACATTTCTTGGGCGGGGGAAAGAGGCGTTGGAGGAAGGGCATTTTGCGCAAGCGAGAGAATTTTTGCAGAATGCGTTAGCGGTAGATCCGATCGGCTACGAGCCGTTATACTGGACGTCGATTACCGCGTTATGGCAGGAAGAATACACGCGGGCGGATTCGCTCCTGCGGGTGGCGGTGGCGGCCCACCCTGACCAGTTGGCATTGCGTTGGCATTTGGGCTTGGCTCAGGAGGGGTTGGGAGGTAAGCGGCAGGTGGTGCCCGAGTCACTGCGTTTTGTCGACGCCGTGGCCCGCGGGGCGATCGGTGGGCGGTTCAGCGAGATCGGCGTAGCGGCGGGCGTCGATAAATTTGATGGCGGGCGGGCCAGCGCTTGGGCCGATTATGATGAGGACGGCGATTTGGACCTGGCTGTCGTCGGGCATCCGGAACTGGCTTATTTTCGCAATGACGGCGGGCGTTTCGCCGAACGGACGCGGGCGGCGGGGCTGGTGTTTCCAGCGGGCGGTATCGGGGTACAGACGGCGGATTACGACAACGACGGCGATGCCGACTTATATGTGACACGCGACGGGTGGTTTGGCGGGGGAGAGAATGTGCTTTTCCAAAATGACGGCAGCGGTGTCTTTGCCGATGTAACGGAAACTTCGGGCGCAGGGGACCCGGGTTCGGGTTTTTGTGCTGCGTGGAGCGACTACGACCGCGACGGCTGGCTCGATGTCTACGTGGCCAATGGCACGGGGGCGACCGGGGATTCGACGAATGTGCTCTTGCACAGCTTGGGCGACGGGACGTTCGCCGATTTAGCAGCAGCGGCCGGCGTGGCACACCAGGGGCAGACACTGAGCGCGGCGTGGGGCGATTTTGACGGCGATAGCTGGCCCGATCTCTACGCGTGTAATTTTACCGAGCCGAATACGCTGTATCGCAATCAGGGCGACGGGACGTTTGCCGATGTGACGGCTGCCGCCGGAGTCGCGGCGGCGCATATCGACGGTTTTATCACCTTCGTTTTGGATTACGACAATGACGGTGCGTTGGATCTCTTTGTCGGCAACTGGAGTCTGTATGAGACGGTGCTGGCAGATCGCGTGGCCGGTGTGGCGACGAGCGGGCGGGATCGGCCGGTACTATATCACAACCGGGGCGATGGAACATTTGACGATAAGACCGAATCGGCCGGACTGATGCGGGCGTTGGGCACGATGAGCGGGGTTCCCGGCGATGTCGACAACGACGGCTGGGTAGATATTTATTTGGGCAATGGCGGTCCGCAGATGGGGCGACGCGATCCGGATGTGTTGTATCACAATCTCGGCGATGGGACTTTTGTCGACGCGACAATGGCGGCTGGGCTGGGCCATGTCGGCAAATCGCATGGCGTGAGCTTTGCCGACTACGACCGCGACGGCGACCTCGATCTATACGCGCCTGTGGGCGGCGCTCAGCCCGGCGACCAATGGCCCAACGTGCTGTATCGCAACGAGGGTTTCGGCAATCACTATTTGGTATTGGCGTTGCAGGGCGTGCAAAGCAATCGCGACGGGATCGGCGCCAAGGTGCGGGTGCAGACCGGCGACCTGGTGCAGACGGGGGAAGTGGCGTCCGGTTATAGTTTTGGCAATAGTTCTAGCCTGGAGTTGGAATTTGGCTTGGGGGCGCAGCTGCTAGTCGACCGCGTCGAAGTCGCGTGGCCCAGCGGACAGATAGATGTCTACAAAAATATCGCAGCTGACCAGCACTTGGTGCTCAAAGAGGGTGAGACGCGATGAGGCATTGGTTGGGGGTCTTATGCTTGTTGGCGGGTTGTGCTGCCGATATAGATGCTCCGACGGCGCATCAGAGGGCACAGGATCTTATCGGCGGGCGGGCGTTGCGCAGTTTAGATCGGGCTGAGTTGGCGCAAGCTGAAGCGTTAGAGGTGCAGGCTTTGGCGCGCGATCCGGCAATGCACGAGGCCGCTTTCGCGCTGGCCGAGCTCTATGCAGCACGGGGGGCTTACGAAGAGGCTACGGAGCGCTACCGTGGCTTGGTGGAGGCGCGTCCGGACGAAGGCCGGGGTTATGCTGGTTTGGCTTTCAGCTTGGCGGCTCAGGGTCGTTATAGCGGAGCGATGCGCGCCTATCAGGACGCGTTGCGTCGCGGTGAAAAAACGGCCGAGGTCTACGCGCAGTTGGGGCATGTGTATCAGGCGCTGGGGCATGTGGCGGAAAACCTCAATTCGGCGCGGGCGGCTTATCGCGCGTCTTTACAATTGCAAGGTGAGCAGCCCGAATTACTCTATCAGTTGGCTCGGGTTGAAGCGCGTGCGGGGCAGGACGAGGCGGCGCGCCAACTAATGGAACAGGCGCTTGCCGCGTTGCCGGCAGACGGTGGGGTCCGCGTGGATTTGGCCGCGCTCTATCGTGTTGCCGGTCAGCCGCAATTGGCGCGCGGAATGATTGCCGAGGGGTTGAAATTAGATGCGGATGACCCTGTCTTGTTGCAGGAACTGGGCCGGTTGTTATGGGAAGACGGCGACGGGGAGCGGGCGTTGCAGCAGTTTGCACGGGCGCTCGCCATCGATCCGGACCTTGTCTTAGCCTATCGTTATATCGGACTAATGCACAGCGCTGCGGGGCGGTTGCCGGAGGCGCTTGCAGCCTTTGGCGAACTGGCGGCCCGGCAGCCGGACGATGCCGCTGTGAAGGTGAATATCGGCATTGTGTATAGCCGTATGGGCGATCTCGCGGCAGCGGAATCGGCGTTTAAAAATGCGGTAGATCTAGGAGGGGCCGGGGGTGACGCGGCGTTAAAGCTGGGAGGCCTCTATGTACATCAGCGGCGGTTGCGTCCAGCGGTGCGGGTTTTGCAAGAGGCGACCGGCCGCCATCCGCAAAACGCCGAACTCTTCGCCTCATTGGGCGATACCTATCGGCAGTTGGGTTTGCTCAGCGCGGCGCAGCAGGCCGGCGAGGCGGCCGTTCGGATCGAACCGCAGCGAGCGCTGTGGCGGTTTCATTTGGCTTCGACCTATGAGCGGCTCGACGGGAACAAGGCACAGCTTGAGTGGCAGCAGTATCTGGTTTTGGCCGCCGATGACGCGCAGGAGGTGACGCGTATGGATTATGCGCGGGAGCGGTTGCAACAACTAAAAAAGAAAGCGCGGTAAATGATCGATCTGGTAACATTCGATATGGACGGTACGGTACTCGACTCAGAAAGCCGATTGGCACCTTCGGCGGTGGAAGCCATTGCGGCGCTGGTCGATCGCGGGGTGCCGACCGCTAGTGTCAGTGGCCGCAGTATCCGCCGTAGTATAGAGCCTTTTGCCGATCACTCCGAATTGGTGAGTGCGCTTTATATGGGTGGTTATAATGGCGCGGTGGTCGTCGGCCCGGATGAGGGAGCCGGGCGTGCGGTCTTGCACGAGGAACGACTGGATCCGACGGCATTTATTCAGCTGGTCGAATACGGACAGGCCGAGGGGCTGAACCTGATCTATTGTATGTTTGAACAAGGCGACGACGGCTTTGTCGAGGAGTATCGGCATGTGGAGTCGGTAGATCATCTAGAAGTGCTCGGCGGGCCGGGTTTTGTGTTTGATGAAGCGTTGTACGCGCGTTGTCTGGGCGGTGAACTGAACGCGCCGCCGAAGATTATGCTGGTGGTCGAGCCGAGTAAGCGGGACGGGTTGCTTGCCGATATCGAGGCGTTGTGCGGTGATCAGGTGTATACGAGTTGGGCGATACCGGATCGGGTGGAGATTATGCGCAAGGGTGTCGATAAGGGCGTGGCGATACGGGCGTTAGTCGAACGTGTCGGTGGGGCGGTGGAGCGGGTTTTGTCGGTGGGGGACGCGGATAATGATTTGCCGATGTTGCGGGCGGCGGGAGTGGGGGTGTTGATGGGTAATGCTAAGGCGGAGGTGAAGAAGGCGGTAGAAGGGGAAGGGATACGGGTTGGGCCGGCGTTTGTGGAGGACGGGTTTGCTGAGGTTGTGCGCGAGTATGTACTAGAACGGTGGGAATAGATATTCCCCCTTCGCTCATTCTCGCCGACCATCCCTCGCCGGCTCCGAGATTAGTGCCCGATGTTATAATGCTGTAAAATCGGGCACTGAAAATTCGCTGTGGGAAACCCCCTACCCCTACCTCAGCTATTGTAGGGTACAGGTACAAACCCCAATGGGGGTGGGTGAAGATATGGTCGGCCTCTTTTAGGTGTTGGATAGAAAATATTCGGTTATTGTAAGTTTATACGGCATTCCTTTTCAGGAGTTGAGAGAATATGAGGTTGGTGTTTTTTGGTGTTTTGTTTTTTGGCATGGCTTCGGTGTCGGCTCAGGAAGAAGCGGGGGTGGATTCTCTGAAGGGTGGGGAGATGGTGTTGGTGGCTTGGGGGGACAGTTCGTTCTATATGGATAAGTACGAAGTGACGAACGAGGATTTTGCGGCCT
>DQLG01000776.1 GCA_015660315.1 Candidatus Latescibacterota bacterium | reverse complement strand
TCTGAGCCCATTAGAGGCTGAATTTGCAAGAGCGATAAGCAGAGAGATTGGGTCCGGGGACCAGAGCCAAAACAATATAGACCAAGGAGACGGTATGAATCAATGGCATCATATGGGCATTGATGTAAGTGCTAAAACCTTAGATGTTGCTTTGACAGGAAAAGATATTCCAATTACATCCGCTACCTTTCCGAATACATCGTCGGGCCATCGCCAGTTGATTAAGTGGGCGACGAAGCGAGGGCGATCGGCTCGAGTCTGTTTAGAAGCTACAGGCATCTACAGTGCCGCCATTGCTTTGGTGATCCACCAGCATCCGCGTTTAGAAATCATGGTAGTTAATCCCAAGGCGATGCGAAATTACGGACAGGCACGGATGCAACGTGCTAAAACCGATCGAATCGATGCCCAACTGATCTTGGACTATGGCCAACGCATGCCCTTTGTATCCTGGCATCCCCCCTCGGAAGCGGTGCTGAAATTACAGGCGATTACCCGGCGAATCACTCCGTTGAAAAACGAAATCCAACGCGAAAAAAACCGACTCCACGCCGATAGTTACCGGGTCACATCAACGGATCTGATTGAGCAAGATATTCGGGTCCATATCCGTCATATGGAGAGACGGATCCAGTACCTAACTGATAAAGGGATGGTGCTGGTACAAGAAGCCTCTAGATTACATAGACTTTTCCAGCGCCTACTATCTATTCCCGGTATTGGACAGACAAGCGGGCTACGTATATTGGCTGAATTAGCTTCTTTACCCAGGGGTATGAAACCCGCCCAATGGGTCGCCCATGCAGGATTAGATCCACGTCCTTACGAATCGGGGAGTTCGGTTCATCGACCGCAAAAAATCGCCAAAATCGGTAACAAATTTCTACGGACAGCTTTATATATGCCAGCCTTAGTGGCTATTCGCCATCAACCCCAAGTCAATGCCTTTTACAATAAGCTCATTGCTGCGGGAAAAAATCCACGACTGGCTATTACCGCTGTGATGCGTAAGTTGCTGCATTCGGTTTGGGGAATATGGAAATATGACCAAGATTTCGATGGACAGAAATTCTACCGAACCGTTGCATAAATTGCTTGATTTCTAAGAGAGTATCTCACCTTTAGTGGAGCAAATCACGGAAGTCATGCCACTAAGATACAAAAATCCCGGACGAGGAGAAAACCTCGTCCGGGAAATATTGTTTAATCGAGCTCGTTGATCAAACTTTTGATCTGCGCCCAGTTCGACGCTGCAACCGCTGTCGCTGTCGGCATGGGCGGAGTGCTCTCCGGGTCACCCGGTGCGAAAGGGTTCGCCGGATCGGGATCGCCGACAACCCAAGTGCCGTCCGGGTCGCCCAATTCCGCGCCATTGGCAACCCCGTCGCCGTCGGAATCCAAGGCCGCCAATTCAGGGCCCCAGACCACGTCGCCGGCTGAACCCGACGCCGTGAGAAAATTAGCCTGCATCTCCAAACCGAAAGGATTACGCGGCGTGCCGCCGCCATCGGTGTGGCAGGTGTTACAACCAGCCACACCACCATTGGGAAGCTGAGACATACGCTTACCGCGCGCCTCGGCCTCGCTAGCAACTAAACCACCCAACAAAAGGGCAGTAGCCAACAGTGCCCCCGTCTTTTTCCACAAGATCATATATAGCCTTCCTCTCTACAATAGGTGTGACAAACAAGTGCATGAGAGCACTCATACTCGATTTACACTAAACTAAGCGCTGCCAACTTGATTTTCTGTTACTTATTCACCAAATACAAACACGCGGTGATGGTGCACACTATACGACGATTAAACAACCAAAAGGTTGAATGAATCTCCCCGCGGCAAGCCACAGGGTATCTCGAGTTAGTCATGCCCCTAAGCGCAGCAAGCTACGGGGTATTCAACCCAAGAAATGAAATAAAAATCTCGGCGATTTGCAAAGGGTGCACATCTGAAATCTATAATGCCCGTCAAGCCGTTCTCACCCGAAAGTCCACATGAGCCAAAGATTTACGATCCGACTATTAAGTTGCAGGCAAAGCGTATGCCACGCACAGCGGGTTTATTCGAATTTTACACAACCCATTGTTAGTAAATGCTTTAGAAGGTATACAATAGACGTCAAAGATACTATATTCTAAATTGCAGTGTTGCAATAATGCGGCATACATCAATTTGTGATTTATTTATACTACTATTTATAAATAAGTTATGGATAAAATAACAATATGGCGGCAGTGCCGCCATTATGCAACACTGCGAATTTTAGCGAAATTCCTCGGAGTGCAAGTCATGTTTTTTGAGCAGTCGCTGAAAGGAAGATCTATGCATACCCGCCACAACCGCAGCGCGCGAGACATTTCCTTGGCATTCCTGCAAGAGCGCGCGCAAATACTGCCGATCAAAACGGTTTCGCGCCTGTTGCAGAGTACTTTCCATTGGCGCGCTGATTTTACCCTCGTGCAAGTATTCGGGCAGATCAGCCACTTGTATAATGGACGCCGTCGCCAATAGGCAAGCGCGCTCAATTATATTCTGCAATTCGCGCACATTACCCGGCCACGCATAGTCCAACAACAACGCCAAGGCATCAGGGCCAATTCCCTGCAACGGCTTATCCCTCTTCGCGTTCATGCGGCGAATAAACATATCGACCAGCAGGGGAATATCCTCCGATCGCTCGTGTAAAGGAGGCAGCAACACCTTGACGACGTTGAGGCGATAATACAAATCCTGACGGAAGCGATTCTGCGCAATAGCCTCCTGCAGATCTTCATTGCTCGCCGAAAGCACGCGAATATCGATATCGACCAACTCTTGGCCTCCCACTCGACGCACCTTGTGCTCTTGCAATACGCGCAGCAATTTGGCTTGGGTCTCCAGCCCGGTGGTCGAAATCTCGTCGAGAAAAATCGTCCCGCCCTGTACCATCTCCAACAAACCCTGCTTGCGCGCGTGGGCGTTGGTGAAAGCGCCCCGCTCATGGCCGAAGAGTTCGCTTTCGACCAAGTGCTCGGGCAAGGTGCTGCATTGAATGGGCAAAAAGGGGCGGTCGCGCCGGTGGCTAAGCGCGTGTATCCTACGGGCGATGATTTCCTTCCCGGTACCAGTCTCCCCTTCGATCAACACGCTGCAATCCTGGTCGGCCACTTTGTCCACCAAATCCATGACCTGTCGCATCTTGGCGCTGTGGGCGACGATATCGTCCGCCTCGGAGCGCTCGCCCAATGCCTGGCGCAAATAGGCGTTCTCGTCGACCAGTCGCTTTTGCTGCAAGGAGCGTTCGACGACGATAAGCAATTGCTCCGGGTCGAAAGGCTTCGGCAAATAGTCGAACGCGCCCTCGCGAATCGCCTGGACCGCCGTATCGATTTCGGGAAAGGCCGTCACCACCACCGCGACTAGCTGCACGTCGATAGTTTTGATCATGCGCAAGACTTGTAAACCGTCTATGCCAGGCATTTTGAGGTCGATTAGAACTAGGTCAAAACTATGCCCGCGCACTGCTTCGATCCCGGCCTCAGGTCGATTGCGCAGCTCAACCTCGTAGCCGTGGTAGCTCAGCGTCTCCTCGCAGGCTTCCAATAAGGCCTCCTCATCGTCGATGACCAAGATCTTCCCCTTGACCACGCCCATACTACGCCCCCTCTCCGGGTAACTTGATATGAAATACCGCGCCGGACCCTGGTTCGCTCTCAACCGCGATATAACCGCCCATTTTCTGCACAATCCCGTAGCTGATCGACAAACCTAATCCGGTGCCTTCGCCGAAATTCTTCGTCGTGAAAAAAGGATCAAAAATCGAACCCAGGTCTTCCCCCTCTATCCCCTCGCCGGTATCCCGCAACGAAATAACGACCTGCCCCGCTTCCGCGTTAGAGGCCAAATACAGCTCACCGCCGTCTGCCATCGCCTCTACCGCGTTATTGAGCAGATTGATCAACACCTGCTCAAACTCCACCGGATCGCCTAGTACGTTCGGCAATTCCTCGTGCAAGTCGAGGTGCAGGTCAATACGGCGGTCGGTGAGCAGGCGGCGGGAAAGGCGCAGGCTGGAGTCGATCCGCTCGTTGATGTTGAGCGACTGGGGCCGGTCGGTCGGCGTGCGGGAAAAATTGAGCAGGTCCTGCACAATATGCGCGATGCGCCCGGCCTGCTCGACGGCAATATCGAGCGTCGCCATAGTATTTTGCGTTAAATTCTCCCGCTCCGCGACCGACAGCAGAAACTTGAGTTTCATCAGCAGCACACCGACGGGATTGTTGATCTCATGCGCCACCCCCGCAGCCAACTGCCCCACCGCCGCCAGCTTCGCCGACTGGATCAATTTAGCCTGCGCTTCTTCCAGTTGGTTCGTGCGTTCTCGCACCATAGCTTCGAGTTGGTCCGTATAAGCCCTCTTGTTGCGCTCCAATTCCTCCTCGGCGCGGCGCAATTCGGTTATGTCAAACACGACGGTCAACACCCCGATAAACTCGCCGTCCTCGTCCGCCAACGGCGAAGCCGAAATAAGCAAATTGATCAGCGCCCCATCTTTGTGGCGCACCCGTGTTTCATAGGCGTTGCGCAAACCCTGCAGGCGCTGCTCGGTCAATTCCTGATAGCGGTTGTATTCCTCGCCCTCGACAAAACGCGACAGGTTGATCCCAATCAGTTCTTCAACGCCGTAGCCCATGATATCGCCGAGCGCCGAATTGGCGAAGGTCAAATTCTCCTCGACATCGGTGATGCCGATCCCTGCGAAAGCCGTCTCAATCAGAGCCCGGTAGAGCTTTTGGCTTTCGCGCAGTTCGTTTTCGACCTGCAAGCGCTTTTTCTCCGCACCCTCTAATTCGACGAGGCGGGCTTGTAATTCGCCGACGCGCCGACGCAGGTGGTCTACTTCATCACCGCTACACATACTGAGTCCATGGCTTCGAGTTACCACATCGACCGCTTCACTAAATAATATAGGTGAGTCACTTTTCACGGCCACAACCAAGGCCCCATACCTATCAGAATAATCGCAATAAACGCGCCCTGCCCCGAAACTACCAGTATTGCAGGGCCGCTCCCGCATCTGCCCTTGATTATCGGCGCTTGTTGTCGGAGCCTTGTTACCCGCTTAACTTAACGGAGCCAATCGGCACCTAACAAGGCCATAGCCCATGCGCGCCATCTTCATAGCACTCGCCCTGCTCGTCTTTTTTCACCCTTTATGGGCCGCAGTCGAATATATCCGCATCCCCGCCGGCGGCCTGCAAGGCGCGCTGCCCAATGGGTCCTTCGTCATCATTAATTAGGAAATAACCCCCATGAGCACTACGCCACAGAACCTGGGAAAAAAAATCGCCGCCCCGCTCAAATCCGCGGACCTTCCCACCCACGATATCGACGCGGTAAGCTATGTCTATCATCAACTCGCCCCCGTCGGCGATTTCGCAGAAGGGGAGGGGATGCCTTTTACAATTGAAGGCACCCATCTGGCCGTTTTCCTCTACGAGGGTCAGTTCCAGGCCGTCGACAACCGCTGCCCGCACATGGGCTACCCGATGTCCCAGGGCAGCATCCGCGACGGTGTACTGATCTGCCACTGGCACCACTGGGAATTCGACCTCAAGACCGGCGGCTGCCTGCTGACCTCTGGAGACGACCTCAAGGCCTTCCCCGTCGAAGTACGCGACGACGGGCACCTGTGGGTCGGTATCTCGCCTGGTGAAAAAGAAGAAGCCCGCCTGCGCCTAGTAGCCCGCGGCAAACGCACGCTTGAACAAGGCCTCAAGGACCGCAGCGCCTTTCTGATCGCCAAGGCCGTCGCCGCGCTACGCCAGACCGGCGCCACCCCGCAGGAGATCATCCAACAGGGCCTTTACTACGGCGCGCACAAGACCAATGAAGGCTGGTCTTCAGGCATCGCCATCCTAACCCTGGCCGCCAATCTGTGGGACGACATAGCCCCCGCCGACCAAAATCTCTTCTTGGTACACGGCCTAACGCAAATATCGATGCGCACCTCCGGCTCTTCGCGGCGCCAGCGCTTCCCCTTTCCGCGCACCAGCAAAGACCAGGACCCTGCGACCTTCAAACGCTGGTTCCGCACCTTTATCGACCAGCGCCACCACGGCGCGGCCGAACGCATCCTGCTCACCCTGCACGACCGCGATGCCGGCAAGGAGACCCTGGCCGACTTCGTCTTCACCGCCGCCACCGATTTCTACTTCACCGGCGACGGACACGCGCTCGACTTCGCCAATAAAATGTTCGAGGCGCTCGATTATGTCGAATGGGTGGGCGCAAACGAGATTCTACGACCGATCATCGTCGACCTAGTCAGCCGCACCCGTCACGAGGAGACCTCGCGCTGGGCCGATAGCCTGCCGGCGCTCAAAGACATTTTTACGCGTCTAGACGGTATCTGGGAAGACAACCAACAAAACGAAGCGAGCCTCGATATTCCAGAGTTTTCACAGGTGATGCTCGGCGACGACTTCGCCCCGATCCTCGCCCGCATCGAAGAAGCGCTGCGCGCCGGGGTGCCGCCGACCGAGATCTGCCGCGCCATGACCTACGCCGGCGCGGTGCGCACCCTGCGTTTCCACCTCAAAAACGAGGGCGACTGGCACGACGTGGCCAATATCTACTCCTACGGCCACGCGCTTTATTGTACCTTCCAATACGCCGGCAGCAAGGAGCTTTTGCGCGCGATCTTCCACGGCGCGGTCTTTATGACCTACCTACGCTGGCTCAATATGCCCGCCGCCCGCGTACCGCAACACGGACAGACGCTCGATGAGACCTTCGACTCCGACGAGGCGATGCTCATACGCTTCGGCGAATTCGCCGATTTCCAAAAGGTCGCCGAGGCCGAGATCCTAGTCAGCCAATATATCGAAGAGGGGCGGGACATCGGCAAACTGCGCCACGCACTGGCCCATGTCATGCTGCGCGAGGACGCCGAGTTGCATATGTTCCAGGTGTTGGAAGCGGCCTTCCGCCATTACGACTTGAGCGACGACCCGGAGGAGAAGCGCGTGCATCTATTGGCGGCAACACGTTATATTACCGCGCAAAAAGTCATGAAGAATATTCTCTGGTCGACCGAGAACGCCGAGCGGCTACAGCGCGGCGACTTGCTCAGCGAAAGAGAAGACGAGGATTAGCGGCTGTGGCAAAAGACCGGCGGGCCAAAAGCTCCGCAGCAATCAAGCCAAGTAGGCATCATGACAATGGCACTGTCGA
>DQLG01000472.1 GCA_015660315.1 Candidatus Latescibacterota bacterium | reverse complement strand
GGGTTTCGGCGCGACGGTGGTGCATGGTATGAGCGATGACGGAGAGCCGTCGGGCACGGCCGGCCGGCCGATGCTGGCAGTGGTGCAGGGGGCGGGTTTGGGGGATGTAGCAGTGGTGGTGACACGATATTTCGGGGGAACTAAGCTGGGCACCGGCGGCTTGGTCAAAGCCTATACCGAAACCGCGCAAGCCGTGCTCGCTGCTATAGAGCGGGTCGAGAAGATCGAGACCATCGGCGTATTAGTGGAATTGGCCTATCGGTCGTATGAAGTGTGCAAAAGGCATATCGAGGCCCTCGGCGCCCAGATCGAGGCCGAGGACTTCGGTGCCCATGTGGAGCTGATATTGCGGTTGGACGAAGAGCGTTTTACAGAGTTGCGCACGACACTCCAGGACGCGACGTCGGGTCGGGCACTGGTTGAGCGCATCGACTGAACGGCTCTGCTAATTTTCCGCCCAGCGAATCAAACCCATTTCCAGCGGATCCCGTAAATCGCGGTGCGAGGGCACTACGCGCAGGGTATAACCGTGCGAGCCCGACTCGCTACAGATGAAGGTACCGGAGAAGTAGTGGACGCCTTCGCCATTGCTCTGTTGTAATTCGAGTGGGTGGACCGTGGTCTGGGTGAATTCGTGCTGGGCGTTGAGGCGACCGGTGTAGAGTTCGACACGGACATCTTCGGGGTCCAATTCGCCGAGCGAGACTTCCGCGCGAAGCGGCACTTGCATGCCGACTTTGAGTTGACCGGGGAATTCAAAGTCGACCTGGCCGATTTGCACCTGGGCCCATTTGGAGCGTACGTGCGATTTCCATTGCGTCAGTTGCAGCACGCGTTCGGGGTCGGCGGTTAATTCCTCAAAGCGGCTTTGGCCCGGTAGATAGAGTTTTTCGCTGTACTCGCGCACCATTCGGTGGGTATTGTAGACTGGGGCGAGCTGCGCGATGGTTTCTTTCATGCGACCGATCCAGTCCGTCGGCAACCCAGACGAGTCGCGTTGGTAAAAGAGCGGGATCACCTCGGTTTCCAACAGGTCGTAGAGCGCGTTTGACTCGACCTCGTCTTGGTAGTGCTCGTCCTCGTAGTCCTCGCCGCGGCCAATCGTCCAGCCCGCATGGCCCTCGCAGGCCTCATCCCACCAACCGTCTAGCACGCTTACGTTCAGCACGCCATTAATTGCGGCTTTCATACCAGAGGTGCCCGAGGCCTCAAGCGGGCGACGGGGGTTGTTGAGCCAGACGTCGCAGCCTTGCACCAGGTAGCGGGCGAGGTTCATATCGTAGTCCTGCAGGAAGAAGATGCGACCGTTGAAGGGCTCTTCGCGGGCGAGGTGAACGATCTGGCGGATCAGGTCCTTGCCGGCGTCGTCCTTGGGATGGGCCTTGCCGGCAAAGAGGATCTGCAGTGGTCGGTCCGTATCGGCGAAAAGGGCTTTGAGGCGCTCAATATTGCGCAAGAGCAGATTGCCGCGTTTATAGGTGGCGAAGCGCCGGGCAAAGCCGATGGTCAACGCCTGGGGGTCGAGGCCAGCGAGCGATTGCTCTATTTTTGCCGATGGCGCGCCTTGGCTGTGCATCTGTTGTCGCAGGTGGACGCGACTGAAATCTACGAGTTGTTGGCGCTGTTGCTGGTGGGTATCCCAGAGTTCTCGGTCGGCGATTTGCCGTATGGGAGCCCAACTGTCTGGGTCGGAATCGACGAAACGCCAAGTGTCGCCGAGATGCCGTTCGAAGAGATCGGACATTTCCGGTGCCGTCCAAGTGTGGATATGCACACCATTCGTGATATGGCCGATTGGGATCTCGTGCTCGGAAAAATCGGGCCAAAGGCCCTGCCACATTCCGCGGCTGACCTCGCCGTGTAGACGGCTGACCCCATTGGCACCGCCCGAAAGCTTAAGTGCTAGCACCGTCATACAGAAGGCGGCGTGATGATCGTTGGGGTCGATTCGGCCCAAGCCGAGGAATTCTTCGCGCGACAAACCGAGCGCTTCGCGAAAATGACTTAAATGGGTTTCGACCAGGTCAGCGGGGAACCAGTCATTGCCTGCGGCGACGGGTGTGTGGGTGGTAAAGACATTGCCGATGACGCTGGCCTCGCGGGCGGTGGCGAAGGAATAGCCCTGCTCGGCCATTAGTCGGCGGATACGCTCGAGGGCCAAAAAGGCCGAGTGACCTTCGTTCATATGGCAGATAGTGGGTTCGACACCGACGGCCTGGAGGGCGCGCAGGCCGCCGATGCCGAGTAGGATCTCTTGGCGGATGCGCATTGGCTCGTCGCCGCCGTAGAGACGGGCAGTGATGTCGCGGTCGGCGGGGCTATTTTCGTCGAGATTGGTATCGAGCAAATAAAGGCGCACGCGACCGACTTGCGCCTGCCAGATCCGCGTATGCACATTGCCGTCGACATAGGGGACCTCGATGCTCAGGTGCTCGCGACTATCGGTAAAGACGGGTTGCACGGGCATCTGGTAAAAGTCGTTTTCGGGATTTTTCTCCATCTGCCAGCCGTCGGCGTTGAGGGCTTGGTGGAAATAGCCTTCGCGGTAGAGCAGGCCGACCCCGGTCAGGGGTATGCCGAGATCGCTGGCGGCTTTGAGATGATCACCGGCCAACACACCCAAGCCCCCGGAATAGATGCGCAGGCTTTCGGTTAGACCAAATTCAGCGGAGAAATAGGCGACTTGCAAGCGGCTTTTGCTGTGTGTTTCGCCAAACCAAGTTGGGTGGGACAGATACTGTGTGAATTGTTGTAGAATATGTTCGATGCCGCTACTGACTTGTTTGTCGGCGATGAGGGCTTCGAGTTGCTCGCTTTTTAACGAGGCTAAAAAGCGCAGCGGCACCCGTTCGCTGGCGACCCAGGTCTCTGGGTCGATCTGTTCGAGCGTGCGAGTCGTCTGCTTATTCCAACTCCACCACAGGTTATAGGCCAGATCCCATAACGGGGTGAGTTGCTCGGGGAGCGACGGAATGACATTGAGGCGGTATAATGGCTTCATTTCTGATCTTTGGGGAGGGGTTAATCAAGGGCAGATTATAAAACAAAAGGTGGCTGGCCCTATTTTGTCAAGTCGTATGAATATTGCGATAAAGATTGTCAAATCCTATACTTAGGAAAATTCCATAGGAGGATTAGATGAGCGAAAACCCCCAAGTATTGATCAGTGGATTTGCCGACGAGGGGCCGGTTGACAAAAAAGCGGAATCGCAGTTGACGATGTTGGCGGCGTTGGGTTTGTCCTACTACAGCCTGCGTTTTGTCGATGCAGGGCAGGGGACGAAAAACGTGATGAAGCTAACTCAGCGCGAAATCGCCCGATTGCGCAAGTTACACGGAGAATTCGGGGTGCAAGTTTCCTCGATTGGTTCGCCTATTGGCAAGGTCAAATTGCTCGATATCGACGACGGTTCGGCCAATGCTTATGTCCCCTTCGACAAGTATTTGAAAAATGACGTGCAACGGGCGGTGGATCTGGCCGGTAAATTCGAGACGCGGTTGATTCGCGGATTTTCGTTTTATCACCCACGGGGCGAAGATCCAGACGATTATGTCGAAGAGGCCGCCGACCGGCTTATAAAAATCGCCGAAGTCTGCCGCCGTGGCGGCGCGATTTTCGGTTTGGAAGTCGAAGCCAATCTCATCGGGCAGAATGGCCGTTTGCTGCAAAAACTCAACAAGTTGGTAGACCATCCCAACCTGTGCCTGATTTTCGATGGCGGCAATTTGTCGAGCCAGAATTTCACGTCGGTGCAGACGGTGGCCGAATATCGCGCGATGAAGGCTGGTATCGGCTGGATGCACATCAAAGACTACAAGATCGACCACAAGCTTACATGGCAGGGTCATGTCGACGAAGAAAGGCTGAAGAATTTTGTCCCGGCCGACCAGGGCGATTCGGGCCACGAGGAGATCTTGCGCGATTTTCGTGTCCGCATTCCGGCCTTGGCGCGCAAGTTGAAGAAGCAGGGGATTCCGGGGGTATTCCTCGATCTCGAACCACACTTGAAGGGCGGGGGCCAGTTTGGTGGTTTTAGCGGCGTCGACGGTTTTGGCGTAGCGCTTCGGGCGTTGCTCAATCTGCTCGACTACGTAGAGATTGGCTACAATCTGACCAATTACGATGATATTGCACGGCAAAAAGAGACCTAATGCATAACCAGGCTCTGCTCGCCGAAGCGCGCGCGATTGAAGATTGGGTTATCGCCTTAAGGCGCAGGATTCACCAGCAACCGGAACTCATGTATGAGGAAATCGAGACCAGCCGCCTGATACGCGATACACTGGATGAATTAGGCGTATCGTATCGGGCGCCGATCGCCGAAACCGGCGTTTTGGCGACGATCGGTACTGGCGACGGCCCTTGTGTCGCGCTGAGGGCCGATATGGACGCCTTGCCGATCTACGAGGAGGTCGAGCTGGATTTTCGCAGCCAAGTCGACGGCAAGATGCACGCCTGTGGCCACGACTGTCATACGGCGATGTTGTTGGGCGCGGCGCGTCTGCTCAAGCAGCGGGAGGATAGTTTGCCGGGGCCGGTGAAGTTGCTCTTCCAGCCAGCGGAGGAAGGCGGTGCCGGCGGCGAGCGGATGCGCAGTGAAGGGGCGCTGGAAGACCCGGCGGTGCAGCGGATATTCGGCCTGCACGTCATGCCGTGGATTCCGACCGGGGAAATCGCCAGCCGGGCCGGTACGCTATTGGCGGCGACTAGTGCTCTTAAGATTATAATGCACGGCAAGGGCGGTCACGCCGCTGCGCCGCATATGTCGGTCGATCCGGTGGTGGCTGCCGCCAAGGCCGTTGTCGAGGTGCAATCGCTAATTGCGCGCGAATTGGATCCTTTGGACTCGGGGGTTGTCAGTATTACGACAATGCACGGGGGCGAGGTGTTCAACGTTATCCCGCAGCAGGTCGAGCTGACGGGTACGATCCGCGCGTTGACGGTCGAAGGTTTGCGGTTAATACAGGCGCGGGTCAAGGAAATGGTCGAACATGTCGCCCTGGCGAATCGCTGCCGTGCGGAGGTCGATTTTCCCGGCCATGATTATCCGCCGACAGTCAACGATGCGCATTGTTGGGATCTTGCACGTGATATCGGCGCGGATTTGCTCGGGGAATCGGCGGTTTCCGAGTCGCCGCCTTTGATGGCCGGAGAAGACTTCGCCTATTACTTAGAGCAAGTGCCGGGCTGTTTTGTTGGCTTGGGCATGCAGAATGAAGCGATCGACGCGATCTACAATGTCCACCACCCGCGTTTTAAGGCCGATGAAGCGGCACTGTCGATTGGGGTGGCGTTGCACGTGGCGTTCGCGTTAGCATCGCAGGCGGAGTTGGCGAGCGGTTGAGATTCGGTATTATGTGCTAATACTGTAAAAGGGCTGACCGAGGATGTCCCAGGTCAGCCCTTTTACAAGCGGGATTAATCTTAACGCCCTTGCTGCAATAGCTGTGCATGCCGCTTGTTGAAAGCCGCGCTCTTGTCGTCTTCGATGACCTCCAAATCAACGCCCGTTTCGAACCCAGGAATATTGCCAGCGTAAAATGAAGTCTGATAATTGCCCTCGTCAGTAAATTCCCAGACCCGTTTTTTGCGGCCACCGGCGGGCCAGTTGACGCGCAGAATACGCTTTTGCGCGCGATAGCGCTGTTTGGGCGTGGGCTCTTCGGGATCGACGCTGTATTTGGCGATGGCCTTTTCGTCGACTGGTGCGCCCAAACCAGGGGTGTCGGGCACCGGCATATAGCCGTCTTTGACTGCGATCGGCTTTTTGAGCAGGTCGTCGACCCACAGTTCGTGGCAGGTGATATAGGGCAATTGTGCGTGCGAGAGCACTGAGCCGAGATGCGCGGCGTAGGTGGTGGTTAGCCCTGAACCGACCAACTGCAACCAGAAGGGCTTGTTGTGGGCGGCGGCAAGGGTCGCCTGTCGGCGGGTGTCGGTAGCGCCGCCGCCGAGTACGAAGCCGTCGCTGCAGTCGTTGCGCAGATACTGGTCTTGGTAGTGTTCGACAATGGGTTTACGCACTCTTTCGCGTAAAAGCCGCGCGCCGTCGACGTCCAGGTGCATATAGAAGGGGCTTTCGTAGATGCCGACATTGCGATTTTCATCTAATTTCTGCAGCACGATCTCGGCCCGGGCTTGATTGAGCAGGAAGCCATTGAAATCGACATCGAACTTATAGTCGTCGGGCACGACCTTAGAGACGGTATTGGTCTGCGCGATGATGTCGCGCCAGGGACGGGCTTTCATCTTAAAGGTCGTATAGCCGCGCTTGAGCGACTCCTTGGCCTCGGCGGCCCAATCGGCGGCGGGCATATCGATATCCCACCAAGAGATCGGACAGCGGTCACGCAGCTTGACGCCCAGTAGCGCGTGTACCGGTACGCCTTGGTCTTGGCCTACCAGATCGTAGCAGGCGACTTGTGGGCCGAAGCCGATTTCGTCGCGGTGCATGATCGCCGCCGGATTCTGACCGACGAGCCCCTTGGTCTCGGGGCGGCCGTGGCTGTCGGCCCAGCCGACGAGGCCATTGTCGGTTTCGAGGAGCACCACCCAGACTCGTTCGTCGTGGGTCTGCGCGCGTTGCATGGCGCGGGTGACACGCTTGGCATAGAAGGGGATATTAAGGGCGAAGGATTCGGCATGGGTAATTTTCATAATAGGGGTCTCCGCAGGCGGTGGATGGGGTGGATTCGGTCGCAAAGTGTACGGATATTTGCATAGGGGAACAACCATTTAAAACGGGAAAGCGAATGTTATGAGCGACGCATATGAAAAATTTATGGCTAAGGTGGCTGAACTGGCCGATATCGGCCACGCTGAGGGGATGTTGAGTTGGGATCAGGAGACTTATATGCCGCCGAAGGGGGCTGCGATGCGGGCTAGGGCCCAAGGTACGTTGGCGGGGTTGCACCACGAACGACTTACCGCGCCGGAATTGGTTGGGTTGGTGAAAGACCTCAAGGGCCAGGATTTGACGGGCGACGCAGCGGTGAATGTGCGCGAGGTCGGTCGCAGTCAGGACCGGTCGCTCAAGATCCCCAAAGAGTTGGTCGTCGAGTTGAGCCAAACCGAATCGTTGAGCCACGAGGCCTGGATCACAGCACGTGAGAAGGCGGATTTTGCGCTTTTTCAGCCCTGGCTAGAGAAGATTCTCAAGCTCAAAAAGGAGGTCGCCGAGCGCGTCGGTTACGAAGGGACCATCTACAACGCATTGCTCGACGAATACGAGCCCTATACGCGTGCCGAGGATATCGAGCCGGTATTCGCGGCGCTAAAGGAAAAGTTGGTGCCGCTGGTTGAAAAGATCGCCGCCACCGGCAAGTTTCCCGCGCGTGGGGTGCTCGACCAGGAGTTTCCTGTCGCCGGACAGGAGCAATTGGGGCGGCAGGTACTACAGGACTTGGGTTTTGATCTGGAGGCGGGCCGGCTCGATGTGGCGGTGCACCCCTTTTGCTCGGGCACCTCCCGCGACGATGTGCGCTTGACCACGCGCTATAGCGCTGATTGGCTGCCCGGATCGCTCTTCGGCACCATTCATGAAGCCGGGCATGGGCTTTACGAGCAAGGGTTACCAGAGGATGCGGTGGCCACGCCGGCTGGTGGCAGCGTGTCGTTGGGCATCCACGAGTCGCAATCGCGGTTGTGGGAGAATATGGTCGGTCGCAGCAGGGCTTTTTGGACACATTATCTGCCGCGGCTTAAAGTGCTTTTCCCGACGCAGTTGCAAAACGTCGACTTAGACGAGTTTTATGCGGCGGTAAATCAGGTCGAGCCCTCGCTGATTCGCGTCGAGGCCGACGAGGTGACCTATAATCTACACATCTTATTGCGTTTCGAATTAGAACGGGACCTATTCGAGGGACGTGTCGAAGTG
>DQLG01000486.1 GCA_015660315.1 Candidatus Latescibacterota bacterium | reverse complement strand
CGCTACCTTGCCGACCACGCCAAAGCCCGCCTCGGCAACGCCTGGCGCGAGGGGCTAATTTCATGGCACAAAAGCCAGGGCGCAATGCTGAGCAAAAACCAGGCGCGCGAACTCATCGGTCAAAGCGCCATCGGCTCAGCACATGGCCAGTCCTATCTGACGGAGCTACCGCAACATTTGTTATCGGAATTAATAGAGCAAATCGAGCCGGGGCTGAAAGAAATACTTTAGACGCTAATGCGCGGCAACTCGGGCGAGGTCCGTTGCAAAGAGGCCGCTATCTACTTCCTGCCTTTTCGGCAGCCGCCTGGGCTTGGCCTCCTTCTCTACCCTAAAGAGAATAGAATCTCCTGCAGCAGCAGTGGTCAACGCCTAGTGATCATCTCTCATTTCCACGCTACCTCCCCCTGATCCACCCCCTTCACATACGCCCCCGCACCCTCACGGCGCGCGAACGGAAAGGCGCTCTTCCGCGCCGGCGGATTCTCCTGCAACGCCCGCAATTTCTCTTCGTCCACTTCGATGCCCAAACCCGGCTTGTCGCCCAAGACGATAAAACCGTCTTCGATATGGTTGTCAAAATCTAGACAATGCTCCCGCCCCGGATCGACTACTTCCATCGCCAGATGATTGGGCAGGGCCGCCGCCAGGTGCGCCATATAATTGGCCTGGCAATTCATCATCGACACCGGCAACTCATAGGCATAAGCCAAGTGCGCCACCTGACGACAACCGGTAAAACCCGACGTCGCTGTTGACACATTGATGATATCGACCGCCTGGTTGTGGATCAACGGATAAACCTCGCCGATGCTCTTGAGATTTTCGGCGGTGGCCACCGCGGCTTTGATCTGCCGCGATACCTGGCTAAGCCCCTCATAATCCCACCGCCGGGCCGGCTCTTCGATCCAGGTGATATCGTAGTGTTTTTCGATCTCGTGCATAAAGCGCACGGCCTGTTTCGGCGACCAATATTCGTTTACGTCGATCATCAGTTGCGGCCGGGCCGATGCCACCGAGAGCGCATCGCGCATGATACCGATGCGCCTCAGGTCTGCCGCCATGTCCAAACCGATCTTGAGCTTGCCGCCGTCGACCCCGCGTTCGGCCATCCGGCGATAGAAGGCAAACAGATCTTCATCCGACAAGCAATAACCAATGCCGCTGGCATAGGCCTTGGTCCGCCCTTCCAACGCCCCAAAGGTCTGCCATAACGGCTCTTCGGCGAGTTTGGCCTTTAAATCCCAGAGCGCGATATCGATTGAGCTTATCGGCCCGCCCACCGCAACTAATCCGCCCTTGTGCACATAGTCTACCATCTGGCGCCACAAACCAACGACCTCACGCGGATCCTGGCCTTCGAGTAGATGAAAAAATCGTTCAACATCCCCGCCACCTGGCGCGACACCTGAAATGCCTTCGTCGGTCTCGATCCACAACAGGCTCGACGGCATCAAATTCTCACCGGCGGGATAATTGGAATCGGCGATGGGCCGATCCATCTGCATCGTGTAGTTTTCAACGCGAAACCCAGTAATCTTCATTGTGCCACTCCTTTCGCCGCTTCAGCCCGTTCCGCTTCGGTCGGCAATACCTCGTACAGTCCAGCGCCTGGCCGACGCCCGAACGGACTTGGCCCCGCGCCCGGCGGCACTTTATCGACGGCCTGTTTCGCCAGAGCCTCGCGGTCGATCTCGATGCCCAATCCGGGTTTGTCTCCAGGAATAGCCCAGCCGTCCTCGATACGTACATCCGAGGTAAACACTCCGTCCGGTGCGACCGGATCAATCACCTCCATCGTCATAAAATTGGGCATCACCGTGGCCAGATGCGCGTGGATCGATCCCGGCGAACCGCCGAGGGTAATCGGCAATTCGTAACCGAAGGCCGCATCGGCGATCTGCAACGCGCAAGAAATCCCCCCCATCCCGCAACTCACCTGGATAACATCGGCGGCGCGGTGCTGGAGATAAGGCAAAAAATCACCGAGCGTGTCCAGATTTTCCCCGGCACAAACCGCGGTGCGCACGGCATCTTTAATACGCCGTAACCCTAGATAATCCCAACGCCTGGCCGGTTCCTCGACCCAAGTCAAGTCAAAGCGCTCCTCCATCTCGGCGACCTTGCGAATCGCCTGCTTCGGCGACCAATACTCATTGGCGTCGATCAGCAACATCGGCGTCTCAGTGGTTTGCTTGAGAGCTTCTTCCATCGATTGCAACCTGCGGATATCGGCGTCCTGGTCCAACCCAACTTTTAGCTTGCCGCCGCGAAAACCGTATTCGCTGACCATGCGCGAGAACAAAGCCGCCAGTTCGTCATCGCTGAGCGGAATCCCCAAGTCACTAGCATAGCAGTGGACCGGCTGTTTGCTGCCACCCAATGTCCTCCACAGGGGTTCGTCATTGGCTTTAGCTTTGAGGTCCCAAAGCGCCATGTCCACGGTCGCGATGGCATCGTTTATCAGACCGTCGTGCCCGCCTTTGAAATGCTTGTCGACCATGCGCTTCCACAAACCTTGCACCCGCCGTGGATCCTGCCCCTGTAAAAGCTGCTCGACCATCTGCTGCATTTGCGG
>DQLG01000442.1 GCA_015660315.1 Candidatus Latescibacterota bacterium | reverse complement strand
GATCGCGTAGCTTTACCCACCTTAGACTCGCCGAGTGCATTTCCCCCGTTTTGTTCGCCTGCAGCAGGCAACGCTTGAATCAACCCCTGTTCCCGCTGCAGCACGAGCGGCCCTTTTTCTTCTACTAATCGCTCAGTCTCCGTTGACTGCAAAGAGCCAAATCTGCTACCGTCCATACCAAACCACATCTTACTCGACTGATGACTGCTATCAGTATTGAGCAAGGTCGCAAGAACCCCACCGATTCGGTCCGATTTAGCATTTAAGACCTTGTCGTAGAGATCCCCCCCTGCCCCTGGTTCGACAAGTTCGGTGTATATTCGAACTGTGCCGCCACAATTCAAACCACTTTCCCCTGCCTGTTTTTCGGTCATCGTATAACTGGTATGTTGGTTATCGCCCGTATCTAGCACCGCCCGTCCGACGCTCAACACCTCGGCTTCAAGACAGCCGCCACCAATCGTGCCAATTATTGAACCATCTTCAGTAATGATCATCTTCGCGCGGTCGCTCATGGGGATAGACCCAGTGCTCCAAATGAGGGAGGCCAAAGCCAACCGCTCGCCACGTTGCCTCAACCTACCAATCTCCCCAATTATATCAACCATAGGTCCCCGTTTACTCCTTGGGCCATTGCTCTAATTCCCGCAGATAATCCGCCGGAGTGTCCATGTCATCAAGGATCGCAGCTTGGGCGACCGGGATTTCGCACGTATCTTCAGGGTGCCCGCGGGTTACAACATTTAAACCCAAATCGAGCGACAGTCTAAGGATTTCCGTTCGGTAGACGTTGTCAATCAGGATAGGGTGCCCTCTTTTTCCTGCGAAGGTCGGAATATATATGCCACGATCCCCCGCTTCTGCCGCGGCCAATACCTGTTCAACAACCTCTAGGTTCAACCGCGGCTGGTCCCCGAGGCAAATCATGTAATCAGCCTTCTCATCTATCGATTTTAGCGCGCATTGAACGGAAGAAAGCATACCCTCGCGATAGGCGGAATTTACGATGCATTGCGCAGAAGTATCGAGCAAAGCGGGAGCAATCTCACTGGCGCGATGCCCCAATACTACAACCACTCGCTCAAGGCTTTGACTCAAGACCTCAACAATCCATCGGATTGCCGGCTTGCCCTCAAAAGGCAATAACTGCTTGAGCTCACCCATCCGAGTCGACATTCCAGCAGCTAATACGATTCCTGCAACCATGATCTCTAAATTCTATGCGCTCTATTTAGAAGTGTCAACGAGGTCAATTACCGTGCCGTCGCCCTGCAACAGTCCCGCTTGCCCAAGCCCATTGAAAATTAAATCCCCCTAGATCTGCGTGTACATCTACCATCTCCCCAGCGAAATATAAACCGGGGACCAGATAGGACTCGAGGGTATCCGGATTTATTTCATCGGTATCTATACCGCCGATAGTCACTTCAGCATAATCGAATGGTCGGGGGCCACTCACTTCAACAGACCACGCCGTTAACGCACAGGCTATCTGCCACCGAATTGCCTTGTCTATTCGTTCAACTTGCGCTTCGCGCTCATAACCGAGATGATCCAATAAAGGCCGGACTAGTTTTCCTGAGAGCAATCCGGCAAAGCTGAGTTCAAGAGAACGGTGTGGATGCCGATTCCAACGCTCCGCAAGCATTCCGCTGATTTCGTCCGGGCTCTGACCTGGAAATAGGTTTATTTTAAGGTAGACTGGCCGGCTGCCCAATTCAGCGACCAATCGCGCGCTGAGATTCAAAATAGTGAAACCAGAAACGCCGTATTTAGTAAAAAGTAGATCATCTGTATCTACAATTCTGCGGCCCCCTTGCATTTCAGCACTGACTTCTGCCCTTATCTTAAGCCCTTGCATTTTGGCAAGATATTTCTCCGGACTGATCAATGGGACCAACCCGGGCTTCAGTTCAGTAACTTGGTGCCCCCAATCGACGGCCAAATCCATACCCGATCGATCCGCCCCCAACCGAGTTAAACTAACCCCACCACTGGCGAGTACTAGCCGATCACATTCAAACGATCGGCCATCTCCCACCCGCAAAACAAAACCTGAACGACAATCACCATTTACGACCTTGGCGTTCATCTCGACTTGCACCCCTAAGCACTTCATCTGGTCTTCTAACAGATCAACCACAGACTGAGCTTGATCCGAAACAGGAAACAGGCGCTGGCGCTTTTCCTCGCGAAAGGCGACGCCTAAATTGTCAAAAAAAGCCAGGGTGTCTTCTAGACGAAACTGACGTAAGACACTGCGGGGAAAATGTGGGTGATTCCCATGATAATGCTTTCTATCGTCAGCCGCCAAATTGGTCAAATTACAACGACCATTTCCCGAAATTAGAATTTTTCGCCCCAATTGCGCGTTGCCTTCCAACAAAGTCACCCGTTCACCCGATTCGGCAGCGACTATGGCAGCCATCATCCCGGCGGCTCCCCCACCAACAACTATGGTATCCACTGATTTCAATGTTGTTCACCAGAGACAAAAGTATTGTTAAAAAACAATAAGATATATCACCTAAAAGGCAGGGTCAAATCCCAGCTTAGTAGCTTGACATGTGCTTCTTTGTTGCCTACTTTCTTATCTTCTAAGAAGTCTATTAATTTAAAGAAAACTCTGGAGTTAAGATCAAAGATGGAACACCTTCCAGGGGTTATGGCGACCCCAAACGAACCTTCGCTCGAACCCAATTCGGCTAATCACCCCACGATGTATCCTACGGTCAACGAAGAAGTCGAAACCTCGGTCCGCAAAGAGGGTATTTCCTACGTATTTGAAAGCCGCTCCGTATCAGCCGTTCTCAATTTTGTCTATACCCCGATCGATGGCACTTTTACCGACATTGAACTGGAAATAAACAACAACGAGCCTATTCTACCCGCGGAAGACGGTGGTATCTCGGTCGAAATGGGTGGCTCTATCTGGTCTGCAGACAGCGAAGAAGTTGAACGGCACTTCGTATCATGTGACCAAGTCGGTGATACAGTAGAGGCCCGTTGGCAGTGGAAATTGGGCGAAGAACAGGCCAACTTCCTCTATCGTCTGCGTATAACCGGCAAAACTCTCGTAGTCGAAATTGAAGGCGGTAATGGCAAGGGTACCGGCCTGAAACTTGGACGAGTCAGCGGTACGGTGCATCCTCAACTGATTGTGATTCCCTATTTCAACCTAGGGGAAAATTATCCGCATATTCTTTGTTCTTCGGGTTATTTCTTGTCGAGTTTCATCGACTGGCATCACTCTGGATCGACGGCCTTGCAAGCTCCCACCACAGAAGAAGCCCAGCGCCTTGTGCAACTCAATGGTGGTTGCAGTTACGCGAACCAAGCCGATGGCAAAAGAAATGGTTTCCAAGAACGGTGGATGCTGACCGCATCGACTCAATTCGACGAAGTGCTGCCCACGCTTTCAATCCCCGGAACGAGCCAAACGGATACGCTTGCAGAATACGCTTGGTACAATATTCCGCACATTGAGGCCTCCGAAGAAAGCTATGTAGAGATTTACGAAAATTTAAGGAGCCTCAAGCTTATGGGGCTTGACCACATTTTAGTCAACCATCCCGACGAAACCTGGCACGATGAAGACGGCAACGACGCCCTTACCCTTAAAGGTGCCGAAGCCAAGGGCGGTGATGATGCGTTAAGCGAATACCTGGATGCGCTTAAAGACCTTGGGTATAAATCGAGCTTGCAAGTCAATTATCGCCATATCGCCACGAGCAATCCCTTATGGAATCCCGAGATCGCCGCACAACTTTCAGATGGCTCTCCGGCTCCCACCGGACCAGACCGCTACTTACTCAAGCAAACCGAAGCCCAAAGCATCGCGCCAGATCACGGGCGCAGCATCATTGATAAGTATAAATGCGATGGCCTTTATGTAAGTGAACACGCAGAAGTCCCCCCTTGGGAATTCAACGACTTTGGCCCGAGCGCTTCCGCTTCTGGTCTTGCGGATAGCCGTCCTCTTCAACAGTCCATCCTAAGTTCACAGTCTAAACATGGTATAGCGATAGGCAATGGAGGCAACCATTGGCTCTATGGCGGCGTGCTCAATGGCTACCTAGCACGCATTGTCGGTGCTGACCCCAGTCGTATTCCCCCCTTAGTTGACTTTGACCTTAACAATCTCCATCCCATTGAGACCGATGCGGGGATCGGCACGATTGAGCAGTATTTTGCCGGTGATATTCCGCAAAGTGAGAAACACAGCCGCAGCGCATATATCGATCGCTACCTCGCGGCTACTGTTGCTTTTGGGCACGCCTGCCTACTACCGGACCAATTCGAATGGGGTATTGCCAGCACCGTCAAGTCCTATTTCTTGTTGCAAGGACTGCAGAAACAATACTTGCGAGTGCCTGTCAGCACGATCGAATACCACCACAATGATCAACTCCTCAATACCAATGATGCCTTGCTTTCTGGTGCTTACACCCAAGGACAGATCAGGATCGTATACGAGAATGGCCTTGAAATTCATGCCAATCTAGGCTGGGAGGCATCTTGGGCGGTGCAAAATGGGGATACGACCTATACCCTCGCCCCTGGTTCATTTTGCGCCTGGAACCAACAAGGGTTACTCATCTATTCGGCAGATACAGGCTCTGGGCATATAGATTATGCCAAGTGTGAGGACTATTTATTCGTTGACACCCGCGGTCAGCAGCTACAGTTTGGCCCGGTGCAATTAGATGGCGCAGCCGTAATAAAAGAGCGAAAGTGGGAAATAGATGTGGTGCCTTTTGCTTGCCAATCCGATATACAAATAGATGTGGGGAAATATTGGCCCAATCGCAAACTTCCGCGATTGCGCCTGCTAGCCTTCAAGCCCGAATCGGATGATCCCAATGTTTTTCGCGCTGAAATGGAGGCCAACCGAGTCAGCTTCAAACCTGACGACAATGCGATAATGTATCGTATAACCTTACCCGAATGGATGGTTGAGCCCGGTCAATAATCCGATGTGGGTAAGCATTTAGGTGGGACCCCGAGGAGCCAATTGGTGTCTATAAAAATTATTCAAGAGAGTGCCGAGGCATTGCCCATCTCCCCCCCTCCTGAGGTTGAGCAACTCAAAGATCTGGTTCTTCAACTTTCCAACAAAATAAACGATTTAACTGAAGACCATGACTACCCCATTGTAGACATAGCGCTCGCGCAAACGATGGCTCAGGCGATCAAACCGTATGTAGATCGTTTAGTTGCCGTCAATCTACTGCTCAACCCCGTAGATCGCATTGTCTCCAAACGAGATCAGATCCAAGCATTACAGCTTGAAATCGCTGAAGAGATGGCCGTCGTTGAAGACCTCACTGAAGATATTGGTGAAGATGTTGACAACTCGATACTAAACGATCTGCAAAGCGAAATCGCCTCAGT
>DQLG01000191.1 GCA_015660315.1 Candidatus Latescibacterota bacterium | reverse complement strand
ACGATCCCGGCATGTTTTCTACCCAGCACGACTTCCGCGCCGTGCCCGGCAAGCCGCACCACTACACGCTCTTCGACAACGGGGTGCAGCACGAGCCGCCGCGCTCGCGCGCCGTGGAGTATCGTCTCGACCTCAACGCCGGCACGGCGGAAAAGGTATGGGAGTACGTTCCCGAGCCCTTTATACTATCGGGCACGATGGGCAGTGTCCAGCGTCTGCCCAACAGCAATACGCTGATCAACTGGGCGCATCCGGGGCTGCCCAAAGTCACCGAAGTCGATCCGTCCGGATCCGTCGTCTACGAAGCCGATCTCGACGACAGCCCCAAGGTGTACCGGGCCTTCCGTTTCCCGCTTGCCGCGGTCGCCCCGGCCCCGCACCTGACGGTCGAACCCGGGCCGGAAGGTGTGCATCTGGTCTTCGAGCGTTTTGGCGCGACCGATGTCGATCACTATCGGGTCTACGGCGGCGACGGGCGGCGGGCGGGCGACCTGATCGCCACGACCAAAGAGCGCTCAATATTCCTCGCGCCGTCCGACCTGTCGGCCTCGGCTCTATACTCGATCAAGGTCACGGCCATCGACGAGCAGGGGCGCGAGAGCGCCGAGTCCGCCTTGCACACCTTCGTCAACCACTTCCCCGGGCGCGGCGGCAACCAGATCGTCAACGGAAGCTTTTCCGGCGGTACAGACAACTGGCAGCTGTCGGTCAATGATCCGGCGCGCGCGCAGGTAATAGAACATCCCGAGGGCGGTCTGGCCGTAGAGATCGAGCAGGGCAGCGAAAGCCCCTGGCACGTCACCCTAGAGCAGGAGTCGCTGGGACTGGAGCGCGACGGCGAATACGAGCTTCGTTTTGTGGCCAGCGCCGAGACGGATTATATCATGGAAGTCAGCATCGCGGGACCGTGTCCACCCTGCGTGCACTACACCGATATGGGCTACTTGCTGCTCGGCCCACAGCCCGAACGTTTCGCGCACCGTTTTACTATGGAAAAGACGACCACCTTCAGCGCCGAGCTGCACATGCTGCTGGGCTCCGCCGCCACTACGGTATACGTGGATTCGGTGTCGCTTCGACGGCTGGATCAGCAGCCGACTTCGGTCACCGGGCCCAGTGCGCCTGCTGACGCGCCCGGATTCGAAGTGGCGCCGGCCTATCCGAACCCGTTCAACGGCAGCACGCGCCTCGCCTTCGCGCTGCCGGAAGCCAGCCTGGTTAACCTGGCGGTCTACAATATGCTCGGGCAGCTATCGTTGCGCTTGCCCGAGCAACGCTTTTCCGCCGGCCGCCACGAAATTCAGCTCGATAAGCAACTCGGCGGGTCGGGCGTTTACCTATTGCGCCTAGAGGCGCAATCCGAGTCCGGAGCCAAGTTCGTTGCTACGCGGCGAACACTGATGCTCCATTGATACACGCAATGCTCATTCTTGCCACTACGATCCGCAAAGGAATTTCAATGAAAATGCTGCTTATCACCCTATTGGCACTGACCGCTCACACCGCGACAGCGCAGCTACCTGCCGACTTCCCCCCGGTCCGCACTGAGGTATTGGGAGAGACCGCCCCAGGCTTCATCTTTCTCAACGTGGCGCAGCGCCACGACGATATTGGCTTCTATATCATGATGCTGAACAACGACGGTACGCCGTTTTTCTTTAAGGATCTGGTCACCGACTATTCGTCTGACTTCAAGGTGCAACCCAATGGTAATCTATCATACGCACAATTCCTCAACCACTACACCTTCACCGGCGGCGGCGATGCGGAGCACGTCGTGCTCGGCCCTGACTTCGAAGTCGTAGATACGTGGCGGATGAAAAATGGCTATACGGCCGAGTCACACGACTTCGTGCTTTTGCCCAACGGTCATGCCCTGATGATCAGCTACCATCTGGAGCCCAGGGATCTGAGCCACCTCGGCGGGCATCCGCGGGCAATGGTCGCCGCCTCCATCATCCAGGAGCAGGACAGCGACCGCAATGTGGTGTTCGAATGGCGTTCCGCCGACCACTTCGAGCTGACCGATGCCGTCGTGGACAATTTCGCGCGCGCCGCGTTCGATCCTGTCCACGTCAATTCCGTCGCGCTCGACCACGACGGGCATCTGCTTGCTACATTCAACAGTCTATCGGAGTTGACCAAGATCAACCGCCAGACCGGCGAGATCATCTGGCGTTTCGGCGGCAAGAACAACCAATTCACTTTTGAGGGGATTGAGCCGTCGCAACACGCGCGCGGGCTGCACCATATCTCACGCCTCGACAACGGCAATATCCTATTCTACGACAATACGCCCGTGCGCACCGAGCAGACCGCGCGGGCCGTCGAGTACCAGCTCGACGAAGAACGCATGGTGGCCACGCTGGTATGGCAGCACATTCCTGACGAGCCCGTGCTAGGCAATTTTCGCGGCAGCGCGCAACGCCTGCCCAACGGCAATACCCTTATCGGCTGGGGCACCGCCAGCAACCGGGGTGGGCCGGTCGCCACCGAAGTCAACGCGGACGGCGAAGAGGTCTTCCGCCTGTGGTTCGACATCGAAGGGATGTCGAGCTATCGCGCGTTGCGCTTCCCCTACCCACCCACAGCGGCGGCGGTCACTACCGAGTTCGAGCTGCTTACCGACAATATCTACGCCTTCACCCAGGACGGAGTAGCTGTGGGCGCCGAGCTGCGCCTGGGCGAGCTAAGCGGCGATGGTTACAACGAGGCCACCCTGTCGCGTTACGACTACGCCCCGGCGGCGCCCCGGTTCTTCGGCAAGGCGCCGCTAGTGCGGCCCATGCGTTTCGTGCTCGCACAACAGGGCCTCCAGGATTTCTCCGGCGAGCTGCGTTTCGACGCCGCCGCGTTGGCGATCCCCAGGCCAGAAGAGGCCGTAGTGCTGCATCGCCGCGTGGAGGGTAGCGGGCTGTTCCTGCCCTTGGCCACCAGCCACAACGCCGTGACCAACCGCCTCGTCGCACAGATATCGCAGCCCGGCGAGTTCATCATCGGCCACCCGGACCTGCTCTCGCTCGCGCTGACACCCATATTGGTCGAGCCCGTAGACCGTGCTAGCCTCAACCAGGCCTTGCCCGTCCTGCTGCGCTGGACGCCGCGCGGCTACGTGCGCGACTACGCCCTGCAGGTAGCCCGCGACCGCGAGTTCACCGACTTGCTCGTCGATGCGACAGCCCTGCCTGAAGCCCTGTTTACCCTGGAAGACGTAGACGATCAGACGCAGTACTACTGGCGTGTTCGCGTCAGCAACGACGCCGGTGACAGCGACTGGTCCCCGGTGAACAGCTTCACCACAGCCGCCCCGTCCATGGCGCTGGTTACCCCACAGGCGGGCGCCCAGTTGCAGCGCGGCCTAGAACACTTCGTGTATTGGGACACCAACATCGACAGCGACGTAGCCGTCGAGCTGTACCGCGGGGATGCGCTGGTCGCAGTGCTCGACACCATGCCTGCCTTTAGCGCACTGAACTGGGAGATCGACCCGAATCTGCCCATAGGCAGCGATTATTCGATCCGCCTGATAGGCCTCACCAATGGCCTAACGGCCGCCCTGGCGGGCACCTTCGCGGTCATCGACACCGTAGCGACGGCGGTTCTCGGCGCAGAAAGTCTGCCGGCCAACTTCTCACTCGCACCCAACTACCCCAACCCATTCAACTCGTCTACGACAATCGCCTACCAGCTGCCGACACGGGCGCAGGTAGCCCTAGAAATCCACAGCCTGCTCGGACAACGCGTACGTCACCTGGTCGAGCAAGTGCAGGTAGCCGGTCACCACGCGGTTACCTGGGATGGCAAGGACGATGCGGGCCGGGCCGTGGCCAGCGGAGTCTATCTGTACAGGCTCAGCACCGGCCGCTATGACCTAACACGCACGATGGTGCTGGCCAAGTAGGCTTGAGGAATGGCCCGCCCAGAGCAAGAGCTTGCTCCAGCGTTTCCGCGAGCAACTGTCCAAGGGCAGAATATTATAGGTAGAGGCCGGAGGAGTGGTCGCGACGGCCCGGGAGACCTTAAAATACCCACCGTGGTCACCCCAGTATCCCTCGCCTGCAGACGCAGACTGCACAAACCTACTCTGGTCTAAAACGCTTAAGTCGCGCCTTGAAGACAACCCATTCTATCAACAGGTCTTTGTATTGCAGTTTGAACTCCAGCGTATCTTTTCGCTCAGCGTGCTGTCGTTCAAACTCGGCATAACGGTCCCTAATCGTCGCGCCCGGGTACGCTGCCAATAGTCGGTTAATGCGCGCTTTTTGCGATTGTACTTTGGCGACGAGATCGTCGCGCCCACCGCATTGAGTCCGTGGAATGCGTTTGTGCTAAGACTCATCATGGCAAGACTCCCGTCTATCTCGTTCGTGACATAGTCGGGGTTGCGAGAGATGGTGCTTTGTAAAGTTACCGACATAAGAATACCCCCATGACGAGTAGTGGCCGATCGCGCCGTGTCCTGATACGTCCGCCGCGTACACCTTCCCACTGGTGTCTATTCCACCCTTATTGTACTTTCATAAAATAACTTCACCAATATACACCGAAAAGGACACCATGGGTAAAGAACAGCTCTCCCCCGCGCTCTTTATCGGCGTGCAGGGCGAGGATATCATCTCCTTCGGCTCCGGCCAACCCGACCTGCCGCCGCCGGACGCCGTCTACAAGATCCTACCCGACTACCGCGACTTCAAATACGGCCTGATCCAGGGCACCAGCGAGTTGCGCCAGGCCCTATCCCGCCAATATCCCAGCTCCACGGCCGACAGCTTCGTTGTCACCAACGGCGCCTCCGAAGCGCTCGACCTGGTCTTGCGCGCCATCGCCCGCCGCGGCGATCCGCAAAAAAATAAAGTGCTTCTAGCGCGCCCCTACTACTATTCCTACCCGCACATCGTACGTTTCGCCGGCATGGAGCCGGTCTACACCGACGCCATCGACGGGCGCATCGACTTTGACGATTTCGCCGCCAAAGTGCCAGACTGCAAGGCCGTCATCATCAACTCGCCCTCCAATCCCACCGGCAGGGTCGAGGCCATCGACACGCTGAAAAAAATCGAGGCCATCACCAGCGAACTGGGCGTCTACGTACTTTCGGACGAGGTCTATAAAGACCTGATCTACGTGCGCGAAAACTACCTGATCGCCGGCCCGCATGTCGTCACGATCAACTCCTTCTCCAAGACCTTCGCCATGTGCGGCTTCCGCGTCGGCTATCTGTGGTCGCTCGACCAAGAACTCGTGCAGGAGACGATCGCGATCAAGACGCACACCTCCATGAACACCAATATCCTCGGCCAGGAAATGGCCCTGGCGGCGACAAGCGTGCCTGTCTCCTTTATCGAAGAACAGCTCGAAGTCTGGCGCCAGCGCCGCGACCTGATCTACCAAGGCTTGCTCGATCTGGGGTTGGAGTTATGGAAACCCGAAGGCGCCTTCTACGTCATGCCCAAAGTGGAAGATCCCGAAGACTTCGTCTGGGATCTCTACGAGCGCTACAATACCATCACCTACTTGGGCGAGTGGTTCGGGGCGCCGGACCGGGTGCGGCTTTCCTACGCGCTCGACGTCGACAAGATCGAAGAAGGGCTGCAGCGCATCGGCCAGTATCTGAAATCGCGCTGAGCGGTCACCGGGGCGTACTGCGCCCCAACTAGCTGATTATTCCTCGGGGAATTTTACCATTCGCTGTTGCAGAATATCGTTGTCCGTGCTGCGAATAGCGAGTGTCATTTGTCACTGCAGCCACTCGATCTCAACCGTGCCGAAATTCTCATCGAACACGCCCTT
>DQLG01000383.1 GCA_015660315.1 Candidatus Latescibacterota bacterium | reverse complement strand
CGGCTGGGGGTGCGGACTTGCAAGCGCGAATCGGCGGGTAGTGTTTGGCTTTGGAGTTGGGTTTATTGGTCTGCGGTGTGGGTCTGTGGCGGTGACCGCGGCGGGATTTTAAAAACCCCCTTCTAAGCGATATTACTCATCCTGAACTTCCTCTCAAGCGGCCCAAGGTCAGGGTGGCGCCCGCTCGGAGTCCGGGCGACCTACCTCGATGTAAGCCTGGGTGAGTCAGCTCGCCCTACAGTACGTGCATGAGGGCCGTGCTGTGGTTTTTTCGCAGGACGGCTGCACTGCCCGTCCCCCGCTCTATGGGGGCGCAACCCTGCCCGCCCCACTTTATGGGCGTTCAGCATATTTGCAGCCGCAAGCAGATTGCATAGATTGCTCTTCGCATTGACGCACCCCAGCAGAAACCAATTAACGCAGAGGAATATCGATGGCCGAGGACAATGGAAAGTTGAGAAGCGCCGATTGGTTCGGACGCGACGACAAGGGCGGATTTATTCACCGCAGTTGGATGAAGCGCGGACTGCCCGATCACGAGTTTGACGGCCGGCCGGTGATCGGCATTTGCAATACCTGGTCGGAACTGACCCCGTGCAATATCCACTTTCGCGATTTGGCCGAAGCCGTCAAGCGTGGCATCTACGAGGCGGGTGGCTTGCCGGTCGAATTTCCGGTCACCTCGTTGGGCGAGCCGATTATGCGGCCGACGACGATGCTCTTCCGCAATCTGGCGAGCATGGACGTGGAAGAATCGATCCGCGCCAATCCGATCGATGGTGTGGTGCTATTGACCGGGTGCGACAAGACGACGCCTGCGTGCCTGATGGGCGCGGCCAGTGTTGATTTACCGACGATTGTCGTGCCCGGCGGACCGATGCTCAATGGCAAGTACCGCGGCGAAGAACTTGGTTCGGGCACGGACGTATGGAAGTTCAGCGAGGATTTTCGCGCCGGGAAAATCACCCGCGAGGAATTTCGCCAAGCCGAGGCTGGGATGACGCGTTCGGACGGGCACTGTATGACGATGGGTACGGCTTCGACTATGGCCTGCATGGTCGAAGCGCTGGGCGTGACTCTGCCGGGCGGCGCGGCGATACCAGCGCCGGATTCGCGGCGCAAGGTCATGGCGCATATGGCGGGCGGGCGGATCATCGAGATGGTCAACGAGAACCTGAAATTGTCCGACATACTGGTGCGCGAGGTCTTTGAAAAGTCGATAAAGGTCAATGCTGCAATCGGCGGTTCGACCAATTTTATTGTGCACCTGTTGGCGATTGCCGGACGCGTCGGCATCGAGCTGGACCTAGATGATTTTGATCGTCTGGGCAGCCAGTTGCCGCTGTTGGTCAATTTGATGCCAGCGGGTAAATACCTGATGGAGGATTTTTATTATGCCGGCGGGCTGCCGGTGGTTATCCAGGAGTTGAAAGACGAGTTGCATATGGACGCGCTGACGGTTACGGGCAAGTCGCTCGGCGAAAATATCGCTGGTACGGTCTGTTACGACCGCGACGTGATTGCGCCGATGGAAAAACCGTTGATCGAGGCGGCCGGTCTGGCCGTTTTGCGCGGCAATCTCTGCGAGGACGGTTCGATCATCAAGCCTTCGGCCGCGACGCCGGAACTGATGCAGCACCGAGGCCGGGCGGTGGTCTTCGAGACCATCGAGGATTATAACGAGCGCATCGACAGCCCCGATCTGGATGTAGATGAAAATAGCGTCCTGGTACTGCAGAACGTCGGGCCGGTCGGTTATCCGGGCATGGCCGAGGTTGGCAATATGGGTTTGCCGATGAAGCTACTGGAAAAAGGCGTGCGCGACATCGTGCGCATCTCCGACGGCCGCATGAGCGGTACGGCTTATGGCACGGTGGTGTTGCATGTCGCGCCTGAGGCGGCGATCGGCGGCAATTTGGCGCTGGTGCGCAACGGGGACATGATCGAGTTGGACGTCGCGCGGCGGCGTTTGCACTTGGACGTGTCTGAAGAAGAACTGGCAAAACGCCGCGCGGAATGGAAACGACCCGAGCCGCATGATATTCGCGGTTATGTCAGCCTCTATACTGATCATGTGCTACAGGCCGATAAAGGGGTCGACTTCGATTTCCTGGTCGGCAAGTCGAGTTCGGTGGTTACGCGCGAGGCGCATTGACCTTTATTCACTATAGACCGGAGCTAAATCGATGAAGATCGCTAAGATAGAACAGTTTTCCCCCTATCAGCGGATGCGCCTGGTCAAGATCACCACCGATAATGGCATCGTCGGTTGGGGAGAGACTACACTTGAGGGAAAACCCAAGAGCACTTGGGGAGCGGTGGAGGAACTGGCGGAATATTTTATCGGCAAAGACCCGCTGAGAATCGAGCACCACTGGCAGCACGTTTACCGCTCGGCTTTTTTCCGCGGCGGCAATGTGTTGATGAGCGCGCTGTCAGGCATCGATCAGGCATTGTGGGATATTGCCGGTAAACACTACGATGTGCCGGCCTATAAACTGATGGGCGGCGCGGTTCGCGATCGGATCCGCGTTTATGCGCATTGGGGTATCCGCAGCGATACAGACGAGGCGCTTACGGCTTCTAGGGAGCGCCTCGATATGCTGATGAAAAAAGGCTACACCGCCTTTAAGTCGGGGCCTCCGGGAACTTGGCGTGCGCACGAGCCGCCTTCGCGCATTGATGCCTTCGTCAAAAACGCCTATCTGATGCGCGAGTGGGTCGGCGACGATATAGAATTGTGCTTCGATTTTCACGGTAAGATGGCGCCTGGGCTGGCCATTGAGGTTTGCCATGAGCTTAAGGGCATGCGGCCGATGTTCGTTGAAGAGCCGATTCCGCAGGAAAACGCGCAGGCACTCAAGGAGGTCTCCGACCACGTGCCCTTCCCGATCGCCACGGGTGAGCGGCTGTTGTCGCGCTGGGAGTTCAAAGAGCTCTTCGAGAAGCAGGCGGTATCCTATATACAACCCGACGGTTCGCACGCCGGCGGCATCACCGAGCTGAAGAAGATCGCCAATATGGCCGAGGTCTATTATATCCACATCCTGCCGCATTGCGCGATTGGCCCGGTCGCCTTTTCCGCCTGTATGCAGGTGGATGCCGTCGTGCCCAATTTTCTCTGCCAGGAGCAGGTTGATATTGGCCTCGGTGAGGGTTTGATAGAAGAACCGTGGGAGGTCGTCGACGGCCATGTCGAGTTGCCGACTAAACCAGGGTTGGGTTTTGACTTGATCGCGTCGGAGGTAGAAAAGAACATCGAATATTCTGAAGAGCTGGGCGGCGAACTCTACTACGAGAACGACGGCAGCGTCGCGGATTGGTAGGGGGGGTGCCTCGGCGCGCTTTCGAAAAACTTGTAGAAAAGGCGTTAGAGCGCCTGCCGGAGGAATTTCGGCAGGCGCTCGACAATTTGGCGATTGTCATCGAGGACTGGCCAGATCCTGCAATCGTCGAGGAGATCACCGGTGACTCGGAGGAAGTGCTCTACGGGCTGTTCACCGGTACGCCGCTGCCCGAGCGGCGCTTCGATGATAGCGGCGATTTGCCTCCTGTGATAGCGCTTTATCAGGGGCCATTAGAAGAGGATTTTCCCGAGCGATCCGAGCTGGCGAGAGAAGTGGAAATCACTTTAGTGCACGAGTTGGCGCATTTTATGGGGTTTGATGAGGATACCGTCAGGGAATACGGTTATGAATAACTGGGAGTGTTTGCAATGCGAGTCCGGCTTTGCTATATCTCAATTTTGCTTCGGGGCATCTAAGTCTATTGCAGCATAGTTTATCCAAATTTGTATAAGGGACAAGATGTCATGCGGCTGATCATAGTCAACGATTCAATGGCCATGCTCAAGATCATCCGCATTATCCTCAAGGGATAGGGTTATGAGAATGTCGAAGAGGCCAAAGACCGCTTGAAGCTTGGGAGAAATTGCGGCAAGGCGGTTATGAATTGCTGATCACCGATTGGAACATGCCCCAGGTGTCGGGGCTCGAACTGGTCGCGAAACTGCGCGCTAATCCAGCCACCACGGCGATGCTCATTATCATGTCGAGATTCGTGCAGTCTAAAAGAAGATATCATCGCCGCGATGCGGGCCGGAGTTGATAACTATATCTCCAAGCCCTTCAACCCGACGCAACCCAAGGATAGGATCGAACGCGTTCTGCAAAGCGTCGGCGCGAAAAACTAGGGTGCGCAATTTAGCGCCCCGCTCAGCGGTGCCGCCCGTGTCACGATGCAGGATGTTTTTCCCTTTGTCGCCTTCGTATAAAAAACGATTGCCGCCGACGGCCTCGGTCGCTCGGAGAACAAGGAGATCGCTGATTATCTTGTTCATGGCCGATTTTATCGCCGGTTCTATCTATCCATTCCCGCACGCGGTTCATTATAGCATCTGCCCCGATCGTCGAGCTTAAAGACGACGAGCGCGAGGCGATGAAGAATAAATTCCTGCCGCCTGGTTTCTCCAAGTGCTTGACCTTAACACAGATGACGTGCTGTGCTTGGCCGTATTTTTGACGATTGGCGTGCAATGACTTATGAATAAACTGCTCCGCAGCTTCGGAAACGATGAGCGATTCTGGGATGGGTAAGCGTTCGTATATTTCGGTGTTTCCCAGTTCACCAAGTGAAAATACCCATTGCCTAAATCGGCATGGCTCCCCTATAGTGCGGGATGATTTTGCATATTTATATTTGTATACTCACTATATCAAAAGGAACCTGATTCGATGAGAAAGCCGATTATTTTGTCTGCTGCATTATTGGCCCTGAGCGCCAGTAGCGTAATGGCCCAACACTATGACCCATTTTTCTCGCTCAATGGCGAGGCCGGTTCCAAAGGAGTGACTGCAGCCCTGGCTGCCGGTTCTGCCAGTACTATTGGCGACGCAAGTGATTTAAACCTGGCGTACAAAATGGGTATTAATGATAAGCTTGAAGTGGGCGCAAATATTGGTCTAGGTGTGCTGAATGAGTTCAGCAGCAGTTTTTCAACCCTGCTGATCGGTGCCAAATATGGTTTAGGTGATGCTCGTGCTGTGTCGGTTAACTTGGGTGCCCCCATCGGCGATGCCGAGGACCCGGGCCTTTCGATTGGTCTAATGAATGTTCAAGAGTTGGGCGGTATGACGGTGAACCAGCATCTGCAGATTGGCCTGCTAAAGGGCTTTGCTGCTGCTGGCGCGAATATTGATCTCCTCCTAGAGCCGGTTGAAGAGATCAACGATAAGATAATCCTTTATGTCGACGTGCTGGTCAGCACCAATACGGACAATATCGCCGATTGGATGTCTATCGATTTGGCGCCGAATCTGGACATTATGCTGAGTGATACGATGGTGATCAATGCCGGTATAGGGATCAATGTCTATGACGGCATCATTCGCAATGAAGATATTGGTGTTAGCGTGGCGCTCGTAGCCAGCCTGTAGGCTATTGGCACTCCAATAGGATTTTTTGCGGTAGGTAAAATCAAGGCCCTCAACTTTCGAGTTGGGGACCTTATACTTTTCTCAACCGATAGTTCTTGAATCGGTTTGACTGATTAGTGCCTGGAAAGTTACGCTGATAGGCGCTAGTGTTTTGGTCAGCGGCAAAGCGCTCTGACGGACGATAGATCAGTCGTAATAGCCTTTTCGTATTGTATCTGCTCGTCCAATAGCAGCAATTCTATGGTGCAGGGCCCCCTAATCTGTCGTAGTAGGCCAGTTTTGTAGTTGCCCCCCTGGCAATTTGCATTTAATTTTGACTATTCCAATAGCGAGAACATCGGGGTCGGCGCAAGCGGATCCCTTCTCTTAAACCATTTATCCAAGGAGCTTTGCTCCGTGAACGTACCCGAACATGATATAGTAATTGTCGGCGGTGGCGGTGCAGGCCTACGGGCGGCGATCGCCGCTGTACAGGCTGATGAAAACATTAGTGTTGGTCTGGTCTCTAAAGTTTACCCGATGCGTAGCCACACTGTATCAGCCGAGGGTGGGGCGGCCGGTGTGGTGCGTGATGATAAAGATGATAGTTTGGACTTGCATGCTTTCGATACGATCAAAGGCAGTGACTTCCTCGCCGACCAGGATGTGGTCGAGGCCTTCGTCAAAGAGGCCCGCGATGAACTCATCCAGCTCGAACACTGGGGCTGCCCCTGGAGTCGAGACGAAGACGGTCGGATCAGCGTGCGCGCCTTTGGTGGCATGTCGACCGAGCGGACGCTCTATGCAGCCGATAAGACCGGCTTTCATATGCTGCATGCCCTCTTTCAGACCTCGCTACAGTTCGACCGCATCGAGCGTTACGACGAGTGGTATGTGACGAAGCTGTTGCTCGACGACAATGGCGCCGCTTGCGGTGTGGCGGCGATTAATGTGAGATCGGGCGTGCTGCATGCGATACCCGCCAAGGCGGTGATCGTTTGTACCGGCGGCGGCGGGCGGATTTTTCCATTTACGACCAATGCGGCTATCAAGACCGGCGACGGAATGTCGATGGCCTATCGGGCTGGTTGCCCGCTCAAGGACATGGAATTTGTGCAATACCATCCGACGGGTCTGCCCGGCACCGGGATTCTGATGACCGAGGCCTCGCGCGGCGAAGGAGGCTATCTGATCAATAACAAGGGCGACCGCTATTTGAGCGAATATCTGCCCGGTAAGATGGAATTGGGTCCGCGCGATATGGTCTCGCGGGCTTTTGTCCACGAGGAAAAGGCTGGCAATGTATTCGAAGGGCCGTACGGCACCTATGTCCATCTGGATTTACGCCACTTGGGCGAGAATAAAATCGATGAGAAGATCCCCTTTGTGCGCGAGTTGACCAAAAATTACGTCGGCATTGATCCGGTCTACGAACCGGTGCCGGTGCGCCCGGTAGTCCATTATATGATGGGCGGCATCCACACCGATATCAATGGGGCGACGCCGATTCCGGGCCTTTATTCAGCTGGCGAGACGGCTTGTGCCACAATCAACGGGGCTAATCGCCTTGGCTCCAACTCATTGTCAGAGCTATTGGTCTTTGGCGCTCGTTCCGGGCAGCATGCCGTGCAATACGCCAACGAAACCAAAATGCCGCCCTATAGTAGCTTGGAGCATATGGTTGTCGACGAGGAACAGCGGATCGAAAATCAGCTTTTAAAAAATAATGGCACGGAACGAATCGCCGATATTCGCAGCGATTTGCATAAGACGATGGATCGGGGGGCGGGCATTTACCGCGAAGAAGAAAGCCTCAAGGCTACTTGCGCTGAGATTCCCAAACTCAAGGAGCGCTACAAACGCGTCAAGGTCGAAGACACCTCGTCGGTTTTTAACACCGAGCTGACTGCGGCCTTGGAGTTGGGCTCGCTGCTCGACATAGCCGAGACGGTGGCCAATTCGGCTTTGTTGCGCAAGGAGTCGCGTGGCTCGCATTCGCGTTCGGACTACGAAGAACGGGACGACAAGAACTTTCTCAAGCACTCGTTGGCTTATCATAATGAAGGCGGTGATCCCCGCATCGATTATCTGGATGTGGTCATTACCAAATGGCAACCCGATGAGCGGAAATACTGATTTATCGCTGAACTATAAATCACTTTTGAAAGAGGAGCTATGAGCGACAAGACCATCAAAATCCGGGTGACCCGCTTCCGACCTGAGGAGGAGGACGAGCCTACCGAGCAGGTCTACGACGTTCCCTACCAGGACGATTGGGTCGTCCTTGACGCGCTCAACTACATCAAGGACCAGGTCGACGGCACGCTCTCATACCGTTGGTCGTGCCGGATGGGCGTATGCGGCTCGTGCGGGATGATGATCAATGGCGACCCCAAGTTGACTTGCGCGACCTTTCTCAAGGACTACTACCCCAAGGAGATAGTGATCCAGCCGCTGGCCAATTTCCCGATTATCCGCGACCTAGTCGTCGACGTCGACGACTTTATGGTCAAGCTCAAGGCGGTCAAGCCGTGGATTATCCGTGAAGAGGAAAAACCGATCGAAGAAGGCGAGTACTTGCAGTCGCCGCAGGAACTCAAGGACTACAAGCAGTTCAGCCAGTGCATCAACTGCTTGCTGTGCTATTCGGCCTGCCCGGTTTATGGGCTCGAAGATGTCTTTATCGGTCCGGCGGCACTGGCGCTGGCCCACCGCTACAATATGGACTCGCGCGATGAGGGCTACGCCCAGCGCACGGTCATTGCCGCTAGCAGCGAGGGCATCTGGGAATGCACTTTTATCGGTGAGTGTTCTGTGGTCTGTCCCAAACACGTCGATCCGGCCGCCGCTATTCAACGCACCAAGGTTGAGACTACCAATAATTGGTACAAATCCTTTCTCATGCCCTGGGGTGACAAATGAACCAGCCACATATCGAATATCAATACGACACCTACAAGCCGAAGATGTCGTCCACTTGGTGGTTGAAGAGCCGTCGCTACTTCATGTTTATGATGCGCGAGTTGAGCAGCGTCTTTGTCGCAGGTTTCGTACTGCTACTGCTCTACCAGATTTTTCTGCTGACCAAGGGCCCCGAGGTCTATGCGTCCTTTCAACGCTCGTTGATGACGCCGAAGTTTATTGCCTTCTACGCGGTCGCCTTTGTTTTTTCCGTCTATCACACTTTCACATGGCTGGGTGTGGTCGGTCGGATTCAGATTGTGCGTATCGGTAGTTTCACCATGCCGCCCAAGATTATGACAGCCAGTACTTTCGTCGGGTTTTTCTTTGTCTCGGCGGTCATCGGTTACATTTTTCTGCGATAGAGCTATGAATTACAAACAAGATAAGACCGAGCCTTTTTGGTGGAGCATGTTTGCTGCGGGTGGCATGGTAGCGGCGATGTTGATCCCCATGCATCTCTTTGTCGCTGGACTCGCAGTACCATTGGGTCTGCTCAACCCGGATACGGTCAGTTACGAGTCAATGCGCGAGATGATTAGCCATCCGCTGGCCAAGATCTACTTCTTTGTTCTGATCGTTATGCCGCTTTACCATGCGGCACATCGGGTCCGTTTCTCGCTCTACGAATTGGGTATCCGCGAGTTTAGTATATCCATGCACTATCTGTGCTACGGCGGTGCTCTGTTGGGTACTGGATTCGCCGCCTATATATTCTTCCACCTGCTTTAAAGCGGAGGGAGGGCCGATGTTCGAACTCAAGAAGATCCACCGCGAAGCGATTCCCAAGGCCCTCGAACGCGTCGAGCGCTACCGGTTGCTCAACCAGCCGCTCGTGGCCGAGAGCATTTGCCGCGATATCTTGGAGGCCGATGCGGAGAACCAGCAGGCGCTCGTCGGGCTGGTGTTGGCGTTGACCGACCAGTTCGAGCACGAGGCCAATAAGGGCATCAATATCGTTCTCGACCTTATTCCACGGCTGACCGATGAGTATACTCGCGATTATTATACGGGTTTGGCGCATGAGCGTCAGGGCAAGGCACGGCTCGTGCGCGATTACCCGGGTGCCCGTTTCGATGCCTTCGAGCTCTTGAATCGGGCGATGGAATGGTATGAGAAGGCCGAAGGGATACAGGCGCCAGATAACGATGACGCGATATTACATTGGAATTCTTGCGCTCGAATCATTATCAACAACAAGCTCGAAGCCCGGCCGCCGGAAGGGGAATCGGTCGGGTCGGAATAAAGATTCTGTTCTTTGGTGATAAAGACCGGTGGAGCCCATCTCCGCCGGTCTTTTTGCGTAGTGGGTGAGACGAGATGATGCAAGCGACGTTAAAATCGAGGATTCGCGGTTCCGTGCTCGCCCAGGCGCTGGGTGACGCTTTGGGGGCGCCATTCGAATTTGCTCCGGCCGATGCGGTTGAGCGACGCACGGGCAAAAAATGGTTAGCGGCGCTCTATCCGTTCGAAGGGCAAAAGGGGCCGCACGGCGTGTGGGTAGATACCGCCCCGGTGGGGACGGGTACTGACGATGTGCGCTACAACTATCTGTTTATGGAACTAGCGGTCGAGTTGCGGCGGATGCCGGTGGGACGGGAATTGGCGCAACGCCTATTGGACGTTTACGAACGACCGGGAGATTTTTTTTCAGATTATGACGAGTTGGCGCGCGGGCAGTTCGAGATGTGGGAAGGGGCCAGTCGCGGTTTCCTGGGGGAGGAGTCGCCGCGCTATCCAGGCGTGCCCGCGGCGGCGCTGGCGACGAGGAGCGTTGGCCTCAACTATCCGACGATGGCCGGGTTGTTGCTACTGCCATCGGTCGGGCTGCTTTTTCCGGGCGATCCCGAAGCGGCTTATCGCTCGGCTTATGAAGCGGCGTTCTTCGATATTGGTTATGCGCGCGAGGCGACGGCGATCTTGGCCGCGGCGCAAAGTGCGGCGTTAGCCGGTAAGGCGCCCGATGTATTGGTCTACGAGACCTTGGCAATGGATCCCTTGCACTTGCGTGGGTATTTCGGCGGGCCGTTCATCGGGGAAAAATTGCCTTTGCTACTAAAGCAGGCCGCGGGCAAAAAAGGCGAGGAGTTGGCGGATTTTCTCTCGTCGGCTTTGCGCCACTTCAGTGTATTTGATCCCTACCGGGCACTGGCCATCGCTTGTGCCGCGCTGCTTGCCCACGCCGACGATCCTTGGCAGGCCTTGTTGGTCGCGGCAAACCAGGGCGACCTCGACGAAGTCGGGAAGTGGCGTCGTTATGCGGATATCGATTGTTATGCGGGTATCACCGGGGCGCTGATTGGTGCCTGTTGTGGTGATCGGGTCTTGCCGGAAGAGTTGATCTTCCGGGTCGTCGAAGGGAACAGGGTGGTCTACGGCTTTGATCTGGAGGATACCATTGAGCGTTTCGCGCAGTTGATCATCTTTCTAACGGGGAGCGAGGATTAGTTCCACGCGCCTGTTTTTAAGGCGACCTGTTTGCGTGGCATTGGAGGCGATCGGATGGCTCTCGCCTAGGGCGCGGATCTTGAGCCGTCGCGTCTCTATGCCTAGGGCGGTGAGATAGGCCTGTACCGCTTCGGCCCGCTGCCGCGAAAGCTGTAAATTCAGGGTGCGCGATCCGACGCTATCGGAGTGTCCGTGCAATTCGAGCGCGATATCGGGGTGCTGGCGCATATAATTGACGACGAGGTCGAGATTTTCGCGCGCTTCGGGAATGAGCACCACGCCTCCGGCCGGAAAAAATACGCTCGGCATGGGCCGGTTGATCGAGGTGGCGACGGGTTGCGGCTCTTCTTCGAGCAGTTTATCGGGCACGAAGTCGTCGCCGGGATCCAGCGGATCGGCGCCGCGGGCTATTTCTTCGCCGTCGCGGACCCCGCCGCTATCGCTGTCGAAACGATTGGGATCGGTACCATAGACTTTGACTTCTTCCAGGTCGTTTAAGCCGTCGCTGTCGCTGTCGGCCATGACCGGGTTGGTGTAATAATACAGCGTTTCCTCGCGGTCGGTAAGCCCATCGCCGTCGCGGTCGGGTTCGTCGGTGACGGCGATGGGCGGAAGTCTTTGCACGGGTGCGGTTGGGCGTTGAATCGTTTGCAACGGCAATTGCCGCAAGGGGGGGCGATAGCCGACTGCACCGAAAACAAGGCCGATGCTCAGTGTCCAGATGCTGTCGTTGCCCTTTTGCAGAATCGCGCGGTTGAGGTCGTCACGCAAGGAGTAGGTGTAACCGAAGTGCAGGTCGAGACCGGTGTTGGGGCCTAGGGGGCGTTTGAAGCCGATGCCGATCGGCGCTATGGCCGCCCAGCCGATCGCGGCGGCGTCCGGCGTGGTTTCGGGCGGTGAGGTCGCTAGGTTGAAGCGCAGTAAGCCGGCGCCACCGTAGAGGTGGGCGCTCCAATAGCGTCCGTGCCCCAGGGCGTAGAGCAGACGCCCCTCGCCCGAGGCGAGGTCGGTGGCGTAATCGGCGCCCCGCAGCCGCCCGTATCCGGCGTTGAATTCGACCCGATAGCGCGGTGACAGCGACGGGCAGATAAAGGCGGAAAGACCGTAGCCGGGGCTGTCGTCGAGTTCGGTGGCCGCATGCAGCCCTCCGACCCGCAAGCCCCAATCGGCCTGCGCGTCGTTTGCCACTGCGCAAAGAACTAGGCAGAATGCGATTGTGCAGAGTGATGTGTGTCCACGGTACTTCATCGTTGTTCCAGCTCTTATGGTTCCGGGTTTTCGTCTATGCAAAGGAAGGGATCGAAGCGGTTTTGGGCAAGGGTGATTTGCGCTGCGGATATCTTGCCGGAGAGCGGGGCAAATCCTACTTTGTAAGCTCTTGGGACTTATTAAACTGGAAAGGAAGAATAATCTATGCCCGGAGGAAATAAAAACGCCATAATCGCCGGTTGTGGAACGCACCATATAGCGGTGCAGACCCGCGATTGGGAAGCGTCAATGCGCCTCTATCGCGATGTGTTGGGAATGGAGGTCGTCGCCGAATTCGGCTCGGCCGAGCGCAAGATCGTGCTGCTGGACATAGGAGACGGCAGCCATATGGAGCTTTTTGCCCCGACGGCGGAATCCCCTGGAGAAGGCGCCGACAGCCCGAATGATCCGGTGACACACTTTGCCCTAGCGGTCGCCGATACGCGGGCGGCCACCGAACATGTGCGCGCCGCCGGGTATGAGATAACGGTAGAGCCGAAGGATTTGGAACTGGGCGCTATGAAGGTGACGATTGCATTTTTTATAGGGCCTTGTGGTGAGGTGGTGGAATTTTTTCAAACCCATTGAAGTCGGTATGAAAAAGGGCGGTACACATAAGAGTGTACCGCCCTTTACCACTTTATTTGTTGGACTATTGAAAAGCGTCAGGCCTAACGCGGGCCACGACCACCAGCACCTGGACCACCGGCACCTGGACCACCAGCACCGCCGCGTCCACCTGGACCACCGGCACCGCCGCGTGCATCTGGACCACCAGCACCTGGAGCACCGGCACCGCCGCCCTTGACGAAACCCGTTTCGAGCATCCGGGCGGCCTTTTGTTGCCGACGGATGCTCTTTTGGCGGTTAATCTTCTTTTGCACCGAAGGTTTGGTATAGAAACGCCGCTTTTTCAAGTCGCGCAACAGGCCAGCTTTGCGGGTTTTGGACGTAAAGCGCCTCAGCGCCTTTTCAAAAGGTTCGTCTGATCTGACTTCGACACTGAAATTGCCCATGAACTACTCCCGGTTCTTTCTTAAAGTCTTGATAAAATTATGTATAAGCGGATTTTGTGCAGCTTTCCGAGTGCCTAATAGCAGAGAATTGTATAGTCTAGGCTATTGTGGACCCCTCGTCAAGAGCGGTTCTGCCCAGGAATGACCCCACGTGGGGCAAAACCACCGATAAAAGTAGTGGCTAAATTGCCTAGACCACCTGGCTTTTGTAGGGAAGCCTCCCCCGCCTCATCCGGCCGCGATCCAATCGACTTTTATGCGTTACCATTTATTTATATCGCGAAGGAGATGATCATGGCTTTTTCGTATACGAATTGCAAGGGTGCCACCGCTCTCTTGCATTCCCAGACCACGACGCTGAAGAATGGTAATACGCAGACGATCTATTTTGTTGCTAAAGCTGAAAAAGAAGGCATCGCTGGATGCGGAGCCAGATGGCTATGAGGTATCCGAGAGTAAAAGCGGCCTGCCCGTTTTAAAGCGCAGCAATAAAGAAGCAACGCAATAAAAAAATTGTCGTCGGCCAATCGGGGCCGGTGTTTTTTCTCGGTGTTTCCCTACCAGGAAAAAGGTATCGGTCCTTTTTATATGCATAGGATTCAACTCGCCAGGGCGTAGCGGGTACCCAGCGGTTCTTTTATTTTCGTATCGAAATAAGAGGACAATTCCCAGCGGTCAAAAACAGACGTGCCCTGTGCAATCTGGTTTTGACCGCCGCCGATCCGAGACCGAGCATCTCGGCCGTCTTCTCTGCCGCCTTTTGCGCATCAGGGCCGTGTTGACGGCGATAGGGTGGATCCAGGTCGCGAGGCTGGAGACCTGGCGGAACGGGTCGATCTTGGCGCAGACGGTTAGGAAGACGTCTTGCACGACGGCTTCCACGATGCGATATAGTT
>DQLG01000727.1 GCA_015660315.1 Candidatus Latescibacterota bacterium | reverse complement strand
TGAAGTTCCGGAAAAACCGGAAATGATCATAAAGACAGCCGACCGGACCCCAGAAGAAGCAGCAGTACTGATAATAGAAATGCTCGAAAAGTCGGGGAAAATTCAAGCGCTGCTAGATTAAAAGAAAACCTTAGTATTTTTAATTTGTTCAAACCAGGAGATCAATTGATCTCCTGGTTTTTAATTGGATCCATTGCCAGATGAAAATAAACTTAAAACAGATAATACAGTACCTGCTAAGCTTCGGGTTAATGGGGTTTTTCCTTTATTGGGCTTTTTCTGGTACTGATCCCGATCAGCTTTGGCAAGCCGTAACTAATATATCTATCTCTTGGGTTGCCCTGATTTTTATAACGACGCTCGGTACACTGCTTATCAGAGCCTGGCGTTGGACTGTTCTTATGAGGCCTTTTGCCCCGCAAGTTTCTATATTCGATGCCTCGATAGCCCTTGCCATCTGCTATGCAGCCAATGTCGCCATACCGCGTTCAGGTGAAGTCTTGCGATGTGTGAGTTTAAAATGGACTAGGGGAGCCAGCATCAGTGCTATCATGGCCACTGTCGTCGTGGAACGGATCCTCGATCTTTTCTGGCTTATCATTTATGTCGGTGCTGCGCTTGTGATATTGCGCAAACGAATAAACGAAGAATTTCCCTGGATGGAAATGGCCAGCATAGTCGCCATGGCTGGGTGCCTAGCGGGTCTGGTCGGCCTTGTCTTGGTGTCTATTTATCAGGAAAAGGCATTAGATAAAATTCGCCCATTGCTACATTGGTTCTCGCCAAAACTCGCCGGCCCAATCGTCAATATCCTTGAGACCTTTATCGGAGGTCTGTCAGCCCTCCAACGGCCAACTGCTTACCTCGAGATTATCATCAGCTCGATTTTGCTCAACACGGGTTATGTTCTAATAATCTACGAGACATTCCTCGGTATGGGTTTTGATGAAAGGTACCACCTCGATGGAGCCGCGGCATTGGTGATTATGGCCATATCGTCGATTGGAGTAATTGCCCCGACCCCCGGGGCCGCTGGTTCGTACCATTTGTTTTTTAGTAAAGCTTTACACCAACTGTATTTAGTTCCACTCAATGCAGCATTAGCATGCGCAACCTTAGCACATGCCTTAGCTACATTGACCTATATCATGATTGGCGGCCCCGCCCTGCTTTGGCAATGGTTACACAACCGAAAAAGTGAAGAGAAGGCATAACCCCGAAGCAATCGCTTGTCGCTTAGAAGATCCAGACAATAAGTGTGGACCCTCCGAGATAACCAATCGCCTCGATTAAACCCGCCCCAACATTCGGTTGCTGCTTGACTTGCTCGCGGCCCAAACTAATACCGGGGGCCAATATCACATCGGTTAGCTTATGGATCCCGTATAGGGCAACGAAGCCAAAGCCCACCTTCATGGCAAAGACCTGCAAACCCACCTGCCACCCCGAATAATCTCCAGCTACGGCGATGCTTATGATATTGCCCATTCCAACCAGTAGGCCGGCAAAAGCAAGTCCTACCGCCGCATTGTCCCGCTCCAACTCATCATGGATCGAATGCGGTGTAATCATCTCGTATAACCGACCAGCGACAATAAGTACGACCTGTGCAAGGAGCCAAAAAGCGATCCCACTAACTAAGGGACCTAGGGCAACGAAGCCAAAGCCCACATCCATGGCAAAGACCTGCAAACCCACCAGCCACCCCGAATAATCTCCGTTCACGATCGCCAGCACAATCAGCCCATTGGCTATGTGCATTCCCGCTTCAACAAAGGCCGTACCCAAGTTCTGATCTTCTATTATTTCTTTGGTATTACTAAAGCTGGGGAGCAGGATTTTCTCGCATAGAAACCCCGCTATGAGCATCAATACTATGGCTAAAATACCATAGAGCCCAATGGCAATTAGATCGGCCTGCCAGCCTTGAGATGGACCAACTAACGCTCCCCCAAGCGCCAGACATATCCCAAAGAAGTACCCGCTTACCGCCACGGCCAGCGCATAGTTGTTCCGCACATAGAGCTCAGCTTTCAGATCAACTTTGCGGAATATTTTAGAGTAGACCAGTTTAGCAATATACAATAAGACAAAAGCTTCGAGTAAATAGGCAATGGTCTGGCCCATTGGGATCAGATTGTCCACGACATGTCCCTTTATTTTCCGGTGCGCGAACTACCGCGCCCCCAGCCTGAGGTGGCGCGACCCATGCGATTCTTAGCCTGGCCGCTGAAAGCTTGTCGGCGATTTTGTTTTCGCTGGTAAAACTGCGGTCGAGTTTTTTCGGTAACGGTTCCACGTGCACCGAATGTGGGGCGTCCGCCTTTAACTGGACCATAATAAGGACTACCTCTTTCCCGCGTTCGCCGATAATCCTGATAGTCCCCCCGACCAACCCGCCACCCCCCCATCATATGACTCATCATGGCGTATTGTCCGTAAAACTGCCAAAAGCCACCGCCACCCCAAGAACCATAATGTGAATTACCAACATACTGGTATCCCGCCGGATGGGCTTGATTCGCACCTGTTCGCTGACCATCCATCGACTTAGAGGCTATGACCATACCTACATAGTTTTCATAGCGATAAAATATATCCTCACTGACAGGGTACCAATCCGTTTTACGTTCCTCATAGAGGATGCTATCGCGCCCCGCCTCCCGGCGCCCAGATGCCGTCAACACCTGGAAAAGAAGCGCATAATCTGGGAACAGCGAGCCTTCGATACGTGTATCATCAACCATAAGGGAATATTCGGGATAACGCTCTAAGTCGCGAGAAAGATTGCGCACAGGGTCTTTCTCACCGCACCCGACCAAAATCAACAGTGCTAATACGACCGGCAAGCAAAGCATCTTTATCTATCCTCTGCAACGGGGAGAATATCGGTAAACTGGTATTCTTCCACAGCCTCGCCTTCATAGGCTGCAAAATCTCGCTCTCCCCATTGGCTTATATAAAGCACTCGCCCTTCCGTAGATTCAAAAGACCAATTGACAAACTCACGCCCCTCCCCTTCTCCATCTTTGCGATAGAGTCCAGCACTGCTTTCCGTGCCCTTATATTGCTTCCCTGAATATCGTATCGTCTCTGGAGGATCTTCATTCTCGATAATAGCCGCCATAATATCCCCCTCGATTTCGCCGGGATCGATTGCCTGAGACAAGGTCCATTCAGCCTGGCCATCGTCAACGCCACATTCGAGGAAATGAACAACACCATCTGCTTTAATTTCCCATTCCGTTGTCAGATAACCTTCATAATCATAAGTCCCACAACCGGTCACTTGCCAGGTTTTCAGATCGTAGTCGACAAGGAATCCGGTTTGCATCGTAGCAAGCGTGTGCTCCACATAAGCCTGTTCCGTATCATCGTCGCCCTCGCCAAACCATTTTTTAATTCCCATTAGGCATACTCCCTTTCAGAACCAGGCGTTCCAACCACGTCGATAATAACGCGCAAGCACTGGCTTATCAAGTCTATTCGCTTCGACAGGCAATCTATCCATATCGCGATCAAAAACCTGCAATGTCCGCCAAACCTCCTCGTCTAGGTAGCGTAACGGCAACGAAAATTGAACGTCAGCCGGCTGCATTAATCGATCACTAGCCAAGTGGAAACCCCATTCTCCGAATGATGGGACTTGTAAGTGATAGGAATGCACGGCAAAACCCGCTTCGGTCAAAGTCTCAGCGATGCTCCAATACGCCTCGCGTGAATAATAGGGGCTGGAAGCTTGCGTAACGAGCATGCCGCCGGGGCTTAGCAATTTGCGACAAAGGTTATAAGCTTCCACTGAATAGAGCTTGGCGAGACTTTCTTCCCGTGGGTCAGGTAAATCAAGAATAATAACCCCATAGGCCATATGTTCGCGTTGAAGATAAAGAAAACCATCCTCGTTTACCACTGTGACTTCAGGCCTGTTTAAAGCATTGTTATTCAAGTTGGTAAGAAAAAGGTTACGCTGGGCAAGATGGGTTATCGCTGGATCGAGATCTACTAGGTCTACTTGACGGACATCCGGGTATTTCAGCACCTCCCGCGCCGTCAAACCATCCCCGCCACCAATTACCAGAACCCGTTCGCGACTTGGAGCCGATTCCAAGGCCGG
>DQLG01000445.1 GCA_015660315.1 Candidatus Latescibacterota bacterium | reverse complement strand
ATATTGCAGTTCGGTGGTGGCAAGTTCCTGCGCTCCTTTGCCGATTTCTTCGTGCACGAGGCCAATCAAGCCGGGCAAGAGGTTGGACAGGTCGTGGTGGTGCAATCGACCGATAGTTCACGCGCGCAGTGGCTCAACGCGCAGCAGGGGAAATACCAGGTTTTGGTACGTGGGTTGGTGGAAGGCGGACAGGTCGATGAGGCGCGGGAAATCGGTAGTATCAGTCGGGCATTGGTCGCGAGCCAGCAATGGCCGGAGGTACTGCAGGTAGCGAGATCGGCCGATTTGCGGTGGATCATCTCGAATGTGACTGAGGCGGGTTATGGTCTCGATGCGGGAGATGTGGTCGAGGCGCCGCGTAGCTTTCCTGCCAAGCTAACGGCAGTGCTCAAGGCGCGTTTTGATGCGGCTTTGCCGGGTTTGCCGATTTTGCCCTGCGAATTGATTGCGGAGAATGGCGAGCGATTATTGGAATTGGTGTTGCAACAGGTGGCGAATTGGAAACTAGAAGATAAATTTGTCGATTGGCTGGGTGGCCAATGTATCTGGCCGAACGCGCTGGTCGACCGCATTGTCAGCTCGCCGCCCGACGATCATCCGCTGCTGGCGGCGGATCCATTGCTGGCAGTGGCTGAGCCTTTTGCGTTGTGGGCGATTGAGGAATTTGAAGGTATAGACCTCTTTGAGCATCCGGCGATAAAAATTGTCGAGGATGTGGAACCCTATGCCCTGCGCAAGGTGCGCATCTTGAATGGCGCGCATCAGGCGTTGGTCTGCCGCGCGTTAAATCGCTTCGCGACGGTGCGCGAGGCGCTGGCCGACGCCGAGACCGAGGCTTGGTTGCAACAGTTGTTGGCCGCGGAGATCGTGCCGGTGGTCGATGCGCGTGTCGAGGGGGCTGCGGCTTTTGCCCAGGAAACGATGCAGCGTTTCGCCAATCCTTTCCTCGACCACAAGCTGAGCGATATCGCGGTCTATCACGAGCAGAAGATCGAGACGCGGTTGATGCCGACGTATCGCGAATACAAGCAGCACTTTGGTCAAGAGCCGGTATTGCTCAGCGAGATCCTCAAGCCCTTTTTGTAGCGATTTTCCATAGATCCGAGCAGCAAGGGCTGAGAATTTCTTTCAATATCGGTGGATAAGTGGGTGCGGTGGGCTGTGGGGTTGACCGCGGTGGGTATTTAAAAAGGCCCCGGGCTGTCGCCCCTCGGGGCGCTGCTGCAATCACTCCCCCACTCGCCCCAGCCCGGCCCTTCTGCCCTGCATATCCTCCTTAAAACTACCCGCTGCGTCCATCCCCTCCGCTCAGCCCGCTTTGGCGATGCGGGAGGAAAGGGCGAGTGGCTGTACACGCAAACGACGGAATCCTAAACGCTTCTTAGGCTTCGGTGTATGGCTTGTAATCGATTTCTATAAAGTCGGCGACCTCAAAGAGCCAGCGAGTTTCGACGAACTGCAGGTGTAGCGGATGTTCGTTGTAGATTTGATAGTCTTCCTCCGAAGCAAATTCCATCGACAGGCCAAAGTCGTAATTGTTCTTTTTACTGGTCTGACGCAGAGCCTCGAAGTTTTTTACCACCGCAATGTCAGTGGCCAGTTTTTGCGCTGCGTGAAGGAAGGCGAACTCGGCCTCGGATCCTGCGGCGTGTTTGAGTTTGAAGACTACGGTGTGGCGAATCATCTATTCCCTTTAGGTTGTCGTGGACGCGGTTAAAAAGATGGCTGCACCATGCTATGGGCGAGCATCGTTTAGACGACCTGGTCTAAGACCTTGGCGAAATTGGCTACTGTGCGCTCGACGTTTTGCAGTTTGTCGAGGCCGAAGAGCCCGAGACGAAAGGTCTGGAAACCTTCGGGCTCATCGCACTGCAGCGGCACGCCGGCGGCGATCTGCAGGCCGTTAGCAGCGAATTTCTTGCCCGTTTGTATATCGCCGTCTTTGGTATAACAGACGACGACGCCCGGGGCCTGGAAACCTTCGGCAGCGACGCTCTTGACGCCTTTGTCGGTGAGCGCCGCGCGGATCTTATCCCCGAGTTCTTGCTGTTGTTGGCGCACGGTGTCGAAGCCTACGGATTCGATTTCGCCCATCACCTTGTGAAAGGTGGCCAATGCGTCGGTGGGCATGGTCGCGTGGTAGGCGTGGCCGCCATTCTCGTAGGCCTCCATGATCGATAGCCATTTGCCGAGGTCACAGGCGAAGCTGCTGCTGCTGCTGCTGGCGATTTTTTTGCGCGCGGCGGCGTTGAGCATGACCAACCCGCAACAGGGCGAGCCACTCCAGCCCTTTTGTGGTGCGCTGATCAGGATGTCAACACCGGAAGCTTCCATGTCGACCCATAGCGCGCCCGAGGCGATGCAGTCGAGCACGAATAAACCACCCGCAGCATGCACGGCATCGGCCACTTGGCGGATATAGTCGTCCGGCAGGATGATGCCGGCGGAGGTCTCGACGTGCGGGGCGAAGACAATATCTGGTTGCTCGGCTTGGATTGTCTCGACGACTTCTGCGATGGGGGCGGGGGCGAAGGCCGCTTGCGGGCCGTCTTCTACGGGACGGGCTTTCAAGACGGTGGTGCTCGCGGGAATATTGCCCATATCGAGGATCTGGCTCCAACGAAAACTGAAAAAACCATTGCGGATGACCAGGCATTTTTTATCGTTGGCGAACTGTCGGGCGACCGCTTCCATGCCGTAGGTGCCGCTGCCGGGCACAATGGCCACGGCTTGTGCGTTGTAGACCTTTTTGAGGGTCGCGGAGATATCCCGCATCGACCCTTGGAACGATTGCGACATATGGTTGAGTGCGCGGTCGGTGAAGACCACGGAATATTCTAAGAGTCCATCGGGGTCGACGTCGGGTAATAAGCCTGGCATGTTAGTCTCTTTCTAATAGTTGTATTGCTATGACAAATATCGAATGTCGGTATTTAAGGTTTTGGTGCAATGGCTGAATCGAGTAATATATAGTTTTTATCGGGCTTTATAAATGGTATATGTGTTTCATCTGGGAATATTTGGTCGAGTTCGCTGTGATGCTTCTCCGTCCATAGCGTATACTTTCATTTATGGTATCTGAATCACTCGACAACAACGATTGCTTGCGCCTGCGCGCGCCGCGCCCGGTCTGGGCGATCTATGCGCTGGTGCTGGCTTTAGTCGCCGCGTTCTTCTTTGCCGACTTGCGCCACTTCCTCTAACGGGCTGATGATGCCGATGCTTTTCGTGCGCATGAGGCCATCAGAGGTGACTTCTCGTTTTTCTTATCGCCCGAAAAACCCATGGCCTCGGGGCGCATCGTCGACGAGTTCGCGCTCTATCTGGTCTATTTGGCATGCGGCAATGATCCAGCTGTCTTTCACTTCTTGGTGCACTTACAATCGCAAGATTTCGCGACGTACACAGTACTGGCCCGCCTCTACCTAGATGCGAATCAGCACGAAAAGGCACTGGCGGCCTATGTGCATTTTGTGCACGGTGATTGGAGGGCGGTTGCCGGCAGCGACTACGTGCGTGCGGGTATCGATTTGCAGGCATTGAGTGCGGGTGACATGGCCGCTGAGGCCTACCGCCATGCGCTGGAGCGCGATAGCGGCGATGCGGCGGCGCGTATAAATCTGGGTTGGTTGTTGTATGAGCTCGGGGATTATGACAAGGCGATAGAGCAATACGAGCATATCTTGGCGAGAGAGGCAAATGCTACAGCGCAATTTAGTTTGGGCAGGGCGCGTGCGGCCTATGAGGAAGGGGTGGAGCTCTTCGGCGCACAGGCAGCGGTAGCGCATTGGCGCGGTAGAAGATGTGCGCGCACTCGCCGCGCACAATACAGAGGCGGCGGTGTTGTTGCGTCAACATTGGCCTCGCTGAGCGTGGCCAATGCCGGTAGTTTACGCGCCCGGGGCAATGCCTGATTCGCGGATCTGCGCCAGACCTTCTTCGAGCCAACCGGTGTTCCAGTGATGTTTGATTTTTGGTCGGGGCAGGAAAATATGCTCAAGGCTAGTTTTGCACAGGGCTTGCGAGAATATGTGCATTTCCGCGTGGAAGCTCTCGCCTGAAATCAATATCAGCGAATGCGTCGGTGGCATGGCGGTTTGGAAAGCGGCTATGGTGTGTAGCGGCAGGTCCTGTTGCCACGCCGCGTCGTTGGCGTAGAATGGCTCGGTGCCCCACGGTGGCAACTGATATCTGACGACGGGCGAGTCGAAGATGATGGTGCCGGCGACGCGTTCGGGCATCGCCCTGGCGATGTGCCAGGCGCCGAGCCCTGACTTGCTGAAACCGACCAAGACGATCTCGCTGAGGTTGAGGGCTTTGATTTGCGCGATCGTCGCTTTGCAGACGGCCTCGTTATACCAGACCATTGACGAAAAACGAATAGGATGCACAGCGGTGTCAGGATAGGCCTCGATGTGCTCCGGAGCCGTACCGTAGGTGGTGTCGTCCGGCTCTGTCGCCGGTAGGATAACGAGATTTAACATAGGCTCCTTGCCAACGCTAAAGGGCCTGCGAGGAATTGCAGTACTTCATTCTATGTCCTTGTCATGGTTGTATGGATTTGCTCGCCTCGCAACCAGCGACAATCGGCTGCGAGGCGAGTGCCCTTATTTATTTTCCATAATCTCGGCCGCTTCAATCTGATCGACTAGGGCGACCGAGTGCACCACGTCACGGATGTCGGTGAGTGGCTGAGTGTTGTTGTTGACGCTGTCGATAAAGTGTTCGTGCATGTGCAGCAGGCCTTCGTAGGCCGGCCCGTCTTGCTCTTCGTCACCATTTATTTCCCAACCGCCGAGTTTACGCATCTGGTTGTCCTCGTGAATCTCGATGCCCTCGGGGATATGCATATAACAGCCGATGCCGACGCCGTGTAATTCGGAGCGGATGACCCGGCCGCCGGAGGCGCGGTTGCCGAACATTACGCCGGTGGCGTCGTTGTCGAAACGCACCATCGCGGTGTAGTGGCTAAAACCCTCGCCGCCGAACTTGTCCTGGTAGGCGGTGACCTCAGTCGGCTCGCCGCCGGCCATATAGCGCAACAGGTCGACGACGTGAATCAGGTCGTTCCACAGGGTGGTGGTGAATTCTTGGCCATTGGCGAAGAGCTGCTTGTTGAAGGTGGTCGTCGCTAAGGATACGGGGCCTTTGGCATTGACCAGCCGCATTGCTTCGCGGGTGACGGCGGTGTGCCGGCGTTGCAGGCCGACCGCGACCCAGACATTGTGCTTCTCCGCCGCTTCGAGGATCTGGCGGGTCTCGTCGCTATTGGCGCCGGTCGGTTTTTCGATAAAGAGATGTTTACCGGCGGCGATGCAGTCGAGCACCGGTTGCAATAGCCACTTCTCGTGCATGACGCAATAGACGATATCGGGGTCGATCTCGTCGAGCATCGTGCGGTGGTCTTTGTAGGTGCGCTCGAAACGGTATTTTTCCACGACTTGCTTTAAGCGCTGATCGTCCAATTCGCAGACCGCAGCCATCTCGACCCGGTCGCAGAGGCGATGGACCGTGGGGTAGTGGGCTTGTAGCCCGCGTCCGCCGGCGCCGATAAATCCCGCTTTTAACATGGTGTTACTCCTTTGCGCGCAGGGCGTCGAAAAAGCGCACGTCGATACGCGCAAGGTCGATTACGGTCTCGACGGTCTCGCCGCTGTACTCGCTGTGGAAGCTGACCGGGCCGTTGAAGTCGAGGTGCTCTAGGGTTTCGACGAGCGCTGGCCAATCGCCGAAACCCTGACCGAGGCGCATTACGCCGCCGGAGGGGGTCCCTTGTTTGGTGCTGCCGAGGGGGCGTTGGCGGATCAGGTCCTTGAAGGCCAGCAGGCTCAAATATTCCTTGACGATGTCGAGGGCCATTTCGATGGGTTCGCCGCAGAGCGAAAGGTGCCCCGGATCGGCGAAAATGCCGACGTGTTGCGGGTCGCAATCCTTGACGATATTCATCGCGGCGCAGGAGTTGAGGCCCATCGATTTGCCGGAATGGTTGTGCACGACGGTTTTGACGCCGTGTTTGGCCGATAGTGCCTGGAAGCCCTGCATAAAACCGCGGACTTCGTCGAGCTGCTCCCAATAGCCCTTTTCGGGCTCCCAGTGCCAGTAGCCGAGTTTGACGTGACCGACACCGGCTTCGCCCATGGCGGCGTAGTAGGCCTCGGCATAGTCGATATCGGGGCGGTTGAAATCGCCCGGGGCGGTGACCAAGGGGATCGACAGGCCCTGGTCGGCGAAGCGTTTGGCGGCTTCGGGCAAGGCGGTGGTAATATTACCGGGGTTGACCGGGTAGCCGTCGCGCACGCAAAGATCGGCCCCCTGCACGCCGACCGACTGTAAGGCGTCGATGATGCCCGGCACGTCTAGGCCTTCCAAATGTTTGGTGAACATGATATAGGTCAGGTCCATAAAATTAGCTCCTTTTGGGTTTGACAGATCGGGGTAATGGTAGCAAAATAACAGAGTGGTGTAAACGGTATAGACGGAGAAACTATGGAAGCGATCAAAATGGAGTCGGGCCCGGAGATTGCGGTGCCTAAAATACTCGACGACGAGCAAGTGCAGCTCTTTATCGAGAACGGGTATCTGGTGATACCGGACTTGATGGAAGAAGCGGAACTGGACGAACTTAAAGTGGATTTGCTCGCCGTGGCGCGCGGCGATTATGAGAGCGAGAATATCGAACCGGTCGACTCCGCTTTGAGCGACCAGGAGGTCTTAGAGACGATCCTCTGTATTCACCAACCGCATCATATCAGCCCGGTGATCGAAAAATACGTCCGCCACCCCAAGATCTGCGGCATTCTGAGCCAGATCACCGCCGCGCATTTGCCCTTCTGGGATGGCAGCGTCAAGTGTATGCAGTCGATGTATTTTGTTAAACCGCCGAATTTCCAGGGACAAGCCTGGCATCAGGACGAAGTCTATATCCCGACGCGGGACCGCTCGCTGATCGGTGCCTGGATCGCGGTCGACGACGCGACGGTCGAAAACGGCTGCCTCTACGTGGTGCCGGGCTCGAATCGTTCGGGTTATCTCTATCCACAGCACACGCACGAAAATCCCGACGAGTTTGATTTTGCGCCCGAGAGTTATGGTTTTGACGAGAGTGTTGAAATCCCCGTCGAGGTCAAGGCGGGCGCGTTGGTCTTTTTTAACGGCTATTTATTACACCGCTCATATAAGAATCGCGGCGACACTTATCGCCGGGTGTTGGTCAACCACTACTGCAATGCTTGGAGCCTGTTGCCTTGGAGTATTGAGGAGGGTGAACGGCCGGCGAATGCGGATAGGCGCAATGTGTTGCCGGTAGCTGGGACCGACCCGTATGCCTGGAAAGGGTATCAGACGCCGGCGAAGTCGGTGGGGTTACGGCATTGTAAGGCGATTGATGAGGTGCGGGCGAGGCGCGGAGAGTAGAGCGTTGGTGCGGTGGACGGGGATTCGAGGGTATTAAATCGCTGATGCTCGGAACACATCCTGTGACCTTCCGAGGTCGATTTCCCTGCGCCGCTTCCTGCGGCTTCGGGGGATAGAAATCCGCTCTCGGCAATCCCCTCAAACACCCCTTAGCTAACTCTGGGAATAGAAGGCAGAGAACGAAAAAGAGGGCTATTCGTAGCGGAATCAAAATCGTCTACTCTTGCCAGTTTATACACCAGAGGACGCTCTCTTGCCAAGGAGAATCGCCATGAGCCGGAAACTGCGCATCGCCGCGATCTGCACCATTTATTATCCAATGTCGCACGCCGACGCCATCGTTACAAAATTTCTCAAGGGCATGTCCACCGACGAAGGTTTTTTCGTACCGGAGGTCGAGGTGGTTTCGATATATATCGACCATGTGCTCGAAAGCGATATCGGCGTCGGCTTGGCCCAAGAGCATGGGGTGCCGATTCATCCGAGCATTCGCCGTGCGCTACATGCCGGGGCCGACGAACTCAATGTCGACGCGGTGCTGCTGATCGGTGAACACGGCGATTATCCGTGGAATGAGCGCGGTCGGCATATGTATCCTCGGCGCTATTTTTTTGAGCAGATCGCGGGGGTCTTTGCCGAGAGTGGGCGTTCGGTGCCGGTGTTCAGCGATAAACATTTTGCCTACGACTTTCGCGACGCGCAGTGGATGTGGGATCGCGCGGTAGCATTGCAGATTCCGCTGATGGCCGGGTCCTGTTTGCCGCTCGCCTGGCGTCGGCCTTGGTTGGAATACCCATTGGATACGCCCATAGAAGCGGCGTTGGCGGTTGGTTATGGCGGGATCGAGGCCTATGGTTATCATACGATCGAGACGCTATTGTGCATGGTTGAGCGGCGGCCGGGCGGCGAGACCGGAGTGACCGCGGTGCAGTGTTTGGAAGGGGATGCGGTCTGGCAAGCCCGCGACGAGGGCTTGTGGTCGGCCGAATTGGCCGAGGCAGCCTGCGCTGCGGTCGAGGACAAGCAGGACGGGGCAATGGAGGAACACGCGGCAAAACCGGCGGTTTTTCTGATCGAACACCGCGACGGATTGCGCACGGTCTGTTTGATGGT
>DQLG01000061.1 GCA_015660315.1 Candidatus Latescibacterota bacterium | reverse complement strand
CGATGATGAGACGCTGCTGTGCAAAATCGAAAAGCCGCAGATCGCCACTCGCGCGATTATGGAATTGATCTTGGACCCTGCTCTCGCAGCATTGGCCGCCAAGGTCACGGGCGCGAAGTGGATACAGGTCTGGTGGGTGCAGTTATTGTATAAACCGTCGAATACGGCCGGTGCGACGAATGGGGTCAATGTGGGATGGCACCAGGACCGCAATTATTGGGGGGCTTGGGAAGAAGGCAGCGAGCTCTTTACGGCTTGGGTGGGCTTGAGCGAGGTGGGGGAGGATGCCGGGGCGATGAAATTTGTCGAAGGCTCCCATCGTTGGGGTTTATTACAGGGCAGTGATTTTTTTGGTCAAGACTTAGACGGTGTGAAGAGCGAGATGACCCTACCCGATGGAGTTTGCTGGAAAGAGGTCTCGGCGACCATGCCAAAAGGGGGCGTAAGTTTCCACGATTGTCTGACGCTGCACGGCAGTGGGGCCAATGTTTCTGCTGGGCCTCGGCGCAGTTTTGCCATTCATATGCGCACAGATCAATCGTGTCCAGTCAATAATAAAAGAGAAGGCTTAACGGCCTATATAGATGATCCTGATTATTGCCCTGTGGTGTGGAAAAGTTAAATTTGTATGGTAAATGAGAAAAACTAACGTCATTCGTATCATATATGATAATACCAGTATCATATATGATACAAGTCTTAAGTCCAATATTATTAATATTTTAAAAATATATATAAGGTGACTTAATAGATCTTGATATGAAATAGTCTCTAAATTGAGAATTTATTGGACTTAGCGCCGAATACCCTCGTGGTGTTCGGCGCTTTTATTTTTTTATAAAACATTTATAAATATGCAGTTATAGGTTTATAAATGGAAAATAAGAAAATATGGCATGAACTTTGCGTAAGTAGAGATTAAACAAAATAACTTAGAGGAAATACAAAAATGGATACGCTAAGAGATGTCTTAGAAAATCGACCCAATCGCCAAGAGGATTGGTCGGTATGGCTGGAGATGGGATCGGCCGTAGTAGTGCTGGCTGTGGTAGCAGCTGTATTAGTTACTTGAAGGTTGTTGGCAGAAGGAGGTTGCAGGTGTTGATACGAAAATCTGAAAAATGGCTTGAGGTTATGCTGCCCTATATCACCCTGTTGTTAACGTGGAAGATCGTCGGCGACAGGGCAATAAATATTTTCATATAAATAGGAGATGAAAAGATGAAGAATTCCAAGTTTGTTGATGTGCTTTTACAGGCGGTGTTGTTCGCCTTGCCGGCGGTTTTGATCACGATAAGCTTCTACGATACTGGACGGCTATAGAATAATCCACTACCTATGTGGACTGGGGCACAGCTTTAGGGCTGTGCCCCTTTTTTCTGCCTATTGCGCGATGTTCAACAAAGCGCCGGATGCTGGAAAAAAGTAGGTCGGCATCGGGTTCAGTGCTGAGGATGTGGTTCGAATTGTGTAGTAGGATGAGGCCTTTCTTTTCGCTGCCGATCTGGTTGTAGATCGCGAAACCGGAGTCCGGTTCGACCGTACTGTCCCGCATGCCCATATAGGTTCGGCAGGGCGTTGTGATATGCGGTAGCCGGGGACGGACCTCGCCGATAAGGCGGTATAATTCGCCGAGCGCTGCCACTGGCATAGCCGGGTAGCTGAAAAGGCCGTGCTGCTCGTAGTATTGCAAGGTGGCCGGTGATTTGGCGATCTTGCGGATCAATACGCGCAGCCAAGGCGCTAGAAAAAGAAAGCGGGAGCGGACCTCGAACGAGGGGGCCAGTAAGCAGAGACCGGCAAGCGGTCGTTCGCTGGCGAGTTGGCAGCACAGCACGCCGCCCATCGACAGGCCGATTGCGACGATTTGTTCGCAGTGTTCAGCAAGTTCCCGATAACCGGATAACACGCTTTCGTACCAGCCGTGTCGGGTCGTGCGGGCGAGGTCGTCGAGGTGTGTTCCGTGACCGGCAAGACGTACTCCTTGGATACTGAAGCCGGCTTGGTGAAGGTGGTCGCCGAGGGGGCGCAGTTCCGTCGGCGAGGCGGTAAATCCGTGCACGAGCAATACGCCCACCGATCCTCCCGCGAGGTGGTAGGCGGGCACGCTTATATCAGTCACGGTGCATTTTGTGTCGCAAAAGGGTTGTGGCGAGGAAGAGCGCGCAGGCAATCAATAGCACATCACCAAAACGCGAATAGATCGTTTGCTCCTGGTATAGGGGCACGTCGACGCTGAAGGTTTCGGTGGTAAAAAGCTCGGTAGCATAGGCGGTGCGTCCGTTGGCTTCGATCATGCCGGATATGCCGGTATTCGCCGCGCGCACCACGGTGCGGCCGCTTTCGACGGCCCGCAACACGACCTGTGCCCAATGTTGGTGCGGCGCAGCGGTAGTGCCAAACCAGGCGTCGTTGGTGGTGTTGACGAGAAAATCGGGATTTTGCTGCATTAGCGCCCGGGTAATTTCGGGAAAGATCGATTCATAACAAATAAAGACCCCAAACGAAATATCGCTGCCTGGCAGGGTGAGTGCTTTGTGTTGTTCGCCGTGGGTAAAGGCGCCACTTTCCGCCGTCAGGCCTTCTAGGTATTGAAAGAGCCATGGGAAGGGCAGGAATTCGCCGAAGGGGACGAGGTGGACCTTGTCTGCAGAATCGGCAATTTTGCCGGTTGCATCCAATAGGAACGCGCGGTTGTAGGTCGGCGCGTGATTGTCTTGGTAGTCTCCTTTGAGGCTGCCAACCAGAATCGGTGTGCGTAACTCGGTGGCCAAGTCGGTTATCGAATCGGTAAAAGGGGCGTAAAAGGGATCGCCAAAATAGAGCGGCAAGGCTGTTTCCGGGTAGAGGATCAAGGCAGGTTGCTCTGCTATCGCCAGTTGGCGGGTGAGCTCGGCGTAGTGATTCGTAGTCCAGCTAAGGCGGTTCACCTTCCACTTGCGGTCTTGGGAGATATTGCCCTGGACTACTCCGACCTTCAGGCTCGGCGGTTGTTGTTCTTCGAAGCTGTGTAGGCGGTAGAGGCCCCAAAGGTGGATCGAGGCCAATAGCACCAGCGGCACTGTGAGGTAGGCAGCGATGGTGCGGTGCCAGAGTGCCTGCGCCAGCGCTGCGTTGAACAGGACGATAAGGAAGCTCAGGCCGTAGACTCCGGTGATGGCGCTGAATTGCAGCAGAGGCAGATTGAGATATTGAGAGTAACCCAGTAGTTGCCAGGGAACGCCGCTGAACATCCAGTTTTGCACCCATTCCAACAGGACCCAAATGCTTGCAGCCTTCCAGGCGAAGAGCGGCGTTTTGAAGTCAAGTCGGATGCAGGCCGCCGTAAAACAGGCGACATAGAGCGCCATGTAGAGTATCAGCAGGATCGTGGTGGAAGCGGCTTCGATCAGCGAGAGGTTGCCGTAGAGTTGTAAGGTTTCGCTGATCCAGTAGGCCCGACCGCCCCCCCAAGCGATGCCGGAGATAAGGCCGAGTGAAAAATGTTGCGCTGCGGGTAGCCAATGGCGGGCTAAAAGCAACGGCAATAGGCAAAGCCAAGCGAGAAAGTAATAATCAAATTTAGGGATACTAAGCGTAAAGATCAGGCCCGATAGCAAGCCGGGGAGGAGCAAGGGAAAGCGGAACAGGGACGATAGCCACAGCTGCAATTCAGCGCCCTTGGTGCCAGTCTTCGAGGCTGCTGCGCAGTTTTTGCAACCCACTTTCTTCAAGGGCGGCCATTTTCTCCCGGGAAATGGCCATGCGTGAAGCGGCTTGGCCGGGGGACTGTTTGTGCTGGTAGCGCAGTTCGATGGTGCGCATCTCGTCATCGGTCAACTCTTGCAGTGCCCGGTGCACGAGTTGTCGTAACTCCTGTGCTTCTAGACGGTCTTGCGCGTCTTGCGGGATGAGCAGCGAGACAAAACGCTCGTCGAAATTGGTGCGTTCGGGCGGGGCATTGGTGATGCTGTCGGGAATTTTTTGGTAGATGGCCATCGCAGTCAATTTCCGATCCGATATTTGTAAAAATATAAAATCGGGAAGCCGCTTGTGGCTCCCGGGCAAAACCGGCCGGCGGGATGGAAATGTCGCTGGCCAGTCTCAGCAAAAGATACGGTTCGACCGCATATTTTTGCAAACCCTAACAAAAAAGATGGGCTTTACCTGGGGTGCCGATTTGATGCTCTTGGGTGAAATTTGCAATGGCTCGAGGTCGGCGCAATCATTATCTTCACCTCAATTCACCGACAGATAATAAAACGAGGTTTTATGAGCAACATACGGAATACAGAGCATCCATATTTCGACTATCCTTTAGACTATTGTGCACATTGTCCCAGCGGGGCCCTATGACCACTGAACTTGTGGGCCATTGGCCGCTCGCCGGGGATACCCTCGATGTATCGGGTAAGGATAACCACGGTGAGAATCGCAACGTGGATTTGACGGGACAGGGGCCGGCAGGGCAAAAAAATGGCGCGGCCGTTTTCGATGGTAGGCGCAGTGAGATTTTGGTGCCGGACAGTCCGTCGCTACACACTGGCACCGAGGATTTTTCGATTGCCGCGCATATTCACACCGAGGCGGACATCGACGACCCCATCGGCGATATCGTCTGCAAGTTTGATCCAGAGCATCGCAACGGCTTTAATCTGGGGTTAAAACGGCACTCTGCCGCCTGTACTAGTTTATCGAATTACCGCAATCTACATTTTGGTATAGACGATGGCCGAATTGACGAGATGTGGGCCGATTGCGGGCAGCCCGGTGAGGGATTATTTGTAATGGCATTGGCCGTGCACGAGGGCCATCTCTACGCCGGGACCTGCGAGTCGGCGGCTGATGGCGCCGGCCATGTCTTTCGCTATTTGGGCAATGGTCGCTGGGAAGATCTTGGCTCGCCGGATGGGGCGAACGCGGTGATGAGCCTCGCGCCTTATCGGGGCGCGCTCTACGCCGGCACAGGTCGGCTCAAGCTCCTAGGCTCGTCCCTACCCCCGTCGAGCAACGATAACGAAGGGGGAGGGGTCTTTCGCCTTGAGGGCGATCGCTGGGTGAGCTGCGGAAAAATGGGCGGGGAGCGCGGTGCCTACGCCGAGTACTGTCATGATACGGTGCATGCCCTTGAGGTCTTTCAAGGGCGGCTCTATGGTGTGGGCTTGTATACCCAGGGCTTGTTTCGCTATGAGGGCGGTTGTGACTGGACGGATTGCGGTAGCCATGGGAGCCGCCTAATGACGTTGGGCACTTTTCGCGGTGATTTGCACGTGCTGGAAAATGGCAGTGGGGTCTACCGATTTAGCAGCGGTGAGGACTGGACGAAATGGACGCGTATGGCGGCGCTGCCCGGTGTCACACAGGTCTATTCGATGGCGGTTTATGAGGGCAGTATGGTCGTCGGAACCTGGCCGGAGGCGCGGGTTTTTCGCTGGGCGGCCAATGGCGAGTGGATTGATATGGGGCGCTTGGGCGAAGAGCTTGAAGTAATGGGCATGGCCGTCTACAATAGCACGCTCTATGCCGGCACCTTGCCGCTGGGGCAGGTGTACCGCTACGATGGGAATGGTCACTGGACGTGTACGGGGCAACTCGATACCACGCCCGATGTGAAGTTCCGCCGTGCGTGGTCGACGGCGGTTTATGACGGCAAGCTCTACTTCGGCACCTTGCCTGCGGGGCGGGTGATGTCGTTGGAGGCGGGGCGCAGTGCTACGCTGGACAGTGCCTTGGCACCGGGGTGGCGGCATCTGGCCGCCGTGCGCAGCGCAGGGATGTTGACGGTATATGTCGACGGCGAAGTAGTGGCCGAATCTGCCGAATTCGCAGCGGTTGACTACGATTTGCGCAATAGCCAACCACTGCGCATTGGTTGCGGTCAACATGATTATTTTACTGGGCGTATCGCCGATTTGCAGATCTATCGTGGCGCTTTGCGGGCAGATGAAGTACGGGGGATTGCAGGCTGATCAAGTATCGGATCGCAGGTGCAGAACGAGAAAACGCAATCCTACATTAATTCAGCAGGTTGTGTCGCTCAAAATTTGGCAGCGGGGCCAGGATTTGAACCTCCCCTGTAAGCATCTACAAAAAATAAGCTTTCACCACAGACTTGGGCAAAATCTCGACAATCGGGTGCTTGCACCAGTAAGGCCGAGCGATTTGAGCGAGCCGAACTAGACACGACCTGGCTCCGCTCGCAGGTATTGGGTGCCAACGCACCAGATTGAGTCAGGGCGGCTAATTCCCCAGTCCAATCCGTGCAGTATTGCGTTGCTGGACAATCAGATTGAGTGCGGTATATTATCTTCTGTGGTTCAGTCCAATACACCTCTTCACGGAGCATTGCTGCTCGCCGGTAATTCGTCTATGATAGCACTGTTTGATTCTTTGGATGTTGCTTTAGGTTTTGTCGCTTTTATGGTGGCTTATCTGCTGGTCGGGATTCCGATTAAATTTGCTGGATCGCACCGCTTGGGGAAAACCTATGGCGCAGTGTTCTATCTCGGAGTTCCCTGCTACTCTCCCACCACATGGGATCGCAGTCCGAACTTCTCTCCCGAGTTGATCTGGCCAGCTGTGCGCTCGCTGTTGTTTTGGGGGGTTCATTGCGCGGTAGCCTACAGTGTGTACTGGTACCTGGTGAAAAATTTCGAGCCCTCGCCCCTGCAGCGTTCGTATATGGCTCTCTTGCCGTTCTACGCTTTCTCCGAGGCCTTCGCGGCGGCGTTGCGTATGTTTTTTCTGCCGACCGGTCGGGTGTTGTGCCCCGTACACGCGCGGCCCTTGTTGGCGCCTTCGCTCTCCAAGTTCTGGGGTCGCTACTGGAATCGCTGGGTTAGTGATTGGCTGCGCCATTTAATTTTTGCACCACTGCTGCGCACGCCCTATAGAGCGGCCTTCGCGGTGTTCGTCATTTCGGGTCTTTGGCATGAAATTGTGCTGGAACTGCCCTACTACTTGGCTGGACATTCACCGACATTTGGCTCGATGACGCTATTCTTTCTACTGCAGGGGCTGGCGCTTATACTTGAGCCGAAACTGATCCGTAGTCGCCCCGTCCTGCGCCGAATCTACGGCTTGATCGCGGTAATCGTGCCGTCGCCGCTGCTTTTTAACGATGCCTTTCTCTGGGCTTTTATGCTCTGAGCGTTACCGACTCTGTGTGGTCTTCCTATCCTTCGATTGATGATATTGAACGGCATTGCGTCGCAGCAACGAAGGAGATTGATGTGGAACACGCCGATACCGATCACGTCGTGACGCTGGGTTTGCACTCGGGTGATATTTCTCTGCGGGACGAAGCACTTGTGCACGGATCAGCCCCCAGCGGTGGGGATCAAACTCAAAGGTTTCCCTTAGAAAGGCTCTAATAGCGTAAGGATTGACAAGTCGCCCAACGGCTTCCGCGTCCACTGTGAAGCCTGGGCCACGCGAATAGTCTCGGTTGCTGTGCCTGGCTCGCCTAGTGTCAACCTGAAGACCCTGCCCTACAGAGGATGCATATGGCCGATCTTTCCAAAAGGTGCCTCCTTTTTCTTTCGACGCTCGCGTTCGTATTCAATAGCCCACAAAATAAACTCTTTAGTAACATTTATCCGCCGCAGCAGTGTTGTAGTTGCGCAATTAAGATCCAGTATACCCATTTGCGATGAGGGGGGATGAGTGGTCACAAATATTTATTTACGCCCGATTATTTCAGCAGCCCTAGCAGCCGCTTTGCTCTCGTGCCACACGCCGGTTGAGGCACGAGAGGAGGCAGATTCCGCTACCAAGGTCACTGCACAGAGCACGATCACGCGATCGGTCAACGGTTTTGTACGCGACGATTCGAGCGGCGAACCCATCCCCTATGCCAATGTCTTTCTCGCAGGAACCCCGCATGGATCCACGACCAATGAAGACGGGTATTTCGTCCTCTCCGAGATAGCCCCTGGATCATATAAGCTCAACGTGACCATGATGGGTTATCGGGCCGTTCTCCGCGAACTGACGCTCGCAGAGGCACAGAATTCAAGAGTCGATATCCGACTTATTGAAGATATTCTGCAAACCGAAGGAGTCACGGTCGAGGCCTCGTATTCGGAGTTGAAAAAATCCGTGCAGAGTAGCCAGATTAATCTCGATATCAAGGAAATCAACTCGGCACCGGCTTTTATCGAAGCCGATGTTATGCGTACGCTGCAGATGCTGCCCGGTGTCCAGACCGCCAACGATTTCTCCAGTGCACTCTATGTCCGCGGCAGCACCCCGGATCAGAACCTGATCCTCCTCGACGGTATCACCGTCTACAACCCTTCGCATCTTGGGGGCATCTTCTCGACCTTCAATACCGATGCCATAAACGATGCCAAATTTCAGGCCGGTGGATTCCCGGTCCGCTACGGGGGCAGGATGGGGGCAACGTTGAATATCGTCAACCGCGAGGGCAATACCGAGAAAATTTCAGGCTCCGGCAATATCTCCTTGATCTCTTCCAAGGGCTTGCTCGAGGGGCCGATCCCGGCCGTCGGCCCGGTGAAGGGGGCCTGGATGATCTCGGCTCGCCGCACCTACCTCGACCAATTGGTCGAGCGTTTTTCCTCGCTCGAATTCCCGTATCACTTTTACGACTATCAGATCAAGACCAATCTGGAGATCGGCCCGAACCATCGACTGACCTACAGCCGGTTTTACGGTAGGGATGTTCTCGATTTCTCTTATAGCGAACGGAATACTATCCAAAACCGGGTAGAGAGATCCGTCGGCACATTGGACTGGCCCTGGGGCAATCGCACCAACGGGCTTACCTGGCGCTGGATCATCGCGCCAACACTCATCGCCAAGACCTTCCTCTCGACCAGCGATTACCGTTTTGAATTCGACTTTGAAAATGAGACCACCGAGCAACTGACCTCGTCTGGCTCCGCGGTCATTAACCGCGAAAAGGTGAACTTCGGGGTCAAGGACAACATTGATGATCGCAGTGTGGATAGCGAATTATTGTGGAAAATAAACGAAGAGCACGATCTGACGACCGGCATCCAGCACAAAGAGGTTTCGTTTGATCTCGACCTCCCCTTCGGGATTGCCACACTAGACACCTCCGTGCAGTGGAACCCCTTAGCGATCAATAGCAAAACACGCGAAAGCGCCTTCTATATCCAGGACCGCTGGACCATCAATCCAAGGCTGAGCGTACTGGGCGGTCTGAGGGCTACCGACTACAGTCTGCACGATAAACTGTATCTGGAGCCGCGCCTGGGCGCTAAGTTTGCTGCGACCGAAAAGCTCTTTATCAAATACAACTGGGGACTCTACCGACAATTCCTCGTCACCGCCAACAGTCCGGATGAGGTGTTTCGTATCGTCGATCTGTGGTTTGGCGTGCCCGGCGACAGAAATGCCCCCCTTGCGACCCACAATATTTTCGGCGTCGAATACCTCAGCGGCTCCGATCTACTCCTGCGCTTCGAAGCCTATCACAAGGGCTTTGATCATCTCCTGACGTTGAAGAATGATGAGGGAGAAAACGGCGAGCCGCTAACGGCATTAAACGACTTCTGGGACACCGACGCAGAATCGTACGGCCTGGAAGTACTGATCAAGAAATCAGCTGGACGGGCAAGGGGTTGGATCGGCTACACCTATGCCCGGACTCAGTATTTTACTCCACTCAGCGACTGGTACGCGCCAAGTTTCGATCGCACCCACACGCTCAACATGGTCGCCACCCTCGAATTCAAAAAACGAGGTCAGCTCAGTGCCTCCGCCTCTTATGCCACTGGCAATCCCCATACCCCGCTACAGGGCCGAGCTTCTCAATGGACCCACGACCTTAGCGATGCCCCGCAGTGGTCTTCGGCAAGCGCTTATCTGGTCGGCAGCAAGAATTCGGCTCGCCACAAACCTTATTTCCGCATCGACCTCGGCTATGTCCGACCATGGGGTCCCGTCGATATCGTCGTCCAGGCGATCAATATCACCGATCACGTCAATCCACTGACGTATCAATACCGGACCCAGTCCGATCCCGATACCGGAAATAAGGGGGCAGCACAACGCCGTATCGTATCGATGTTTCCACCCATGCTTAGTTTTGGAGTCAAATTTGCCTTCTGATATCCACCGCTCGATTCTGCTTTGTACCCTGTGCACTGCGATCACTGCATGCGTAAATCCGCAATCGACCGCATGGGAAGATCTCGCGCACGACCGAGAGCCCGTATTGAACGTGTTCGGTCTCATCTCCCTCGATCCTCAACTCGAGAGTTTTGTCCGCCTCTACCGTTCTACGAATCTGAGCGAACTAAGCGAAATTCGTGTCGACCCTTTTGCCGTTGCCGATCAGAATAAGGACGGGGAATTAGACGACAACGAACTGCTCGCCTTGGCCGACAGCGACGGCGACGGCGCAATCAGCGACGGAGAATGGCTGGCTACCGCCGACCTCGACCGGGACGGCATCATAGACGAAGAGGAGTGGCAAGATCTCTTCACACCCCGCTATGAACCCGCGGCAGTTCTCGCTAACGCCCGCGTTGTCGTCTCTACCGGATCGGACTCGACCTTGTTCGAATGGCGTGCGGATCGACAAGCTTATTATTCCAACTCTTCCGACTTCGCCCCCAAGCCAGGAACGCGCTATGGGCTAGAAATTACCGCAGCCGGTTTCAAGCGTATTGTCGGCAGTCTCATCACCCCGGAGATGCCCGTATTCGCCATCGAACTCCATCCCGACACGTTGGAAGTAGGTCTCAACAAGACCGTCGATCTCTTCTGGCAGGCAGGTACTATGGGCAAGGGGGTACTTACTGGAAAAATGCACCGCGAGGCAATTGGAGCCGATGGGAATAAAGACGCAGACTTCGATTCTCAATGCGTCAGCCTATACAAAGTGGTCAATCTTGAGGAGGGGACCCATACCACAGATCCAGTTTTCTGTGACCGCAGCTTCACACGACCCTTTCTGCTGCGCTTAACGGCCATGGACACCAACTATTACGAGTATTTCGTCACCGGTGAAGCTCATGATTACGCCAATATCCTCTTACCATCCAACACAACCCAGGGTTGGGGAGTCGGTATCGACGGGGGCTACGGAGTCTTCGGGGCCATTGCTAGCGATTCGATGCAGCGGAT
>DQLG01000574.1 GCA_015660315.1 Candidatus Latescibacterota bacterium | reverse complement strand
GGGATCTGGCCGCGCAACTCGACATACCAGTCCAGGCGATCTTGCGGCACCGGACTTTCAAAGATGACTCGATCAAAACGCTCTAAGGAATGGGCTACCGCCCGCGCCCCGTCAAGATCGACAAAGCGCTCGTTCGGGTCCAACACGATAGAAAAACCCGGCGCAACTTCCCTCACCGCCGCGACGCGTTCTGCGATAGGGTCGCCCAACTTGCACTTCATCTTGAGCCCGCGAAAACCCATTTCCAGGCCCATTTGTGCGCGCCGGGCTGTGTCCTCCGGCGTAGCGCGCCCCATCCAGAAATCGATCGGGACCCGGTCAGTTTTTTTGCCGCCCAATAAGTGATGCACCGGCACGCCCAGATGTTTGCCCAATAAATCCAACCAGGCCATCTCATAGGCTTCGTAGATAATATACGACTCGTAGTCGTCGCCGTGCGGCAGAGGCAAATTGCCCACCGGCAACTCTTGCAACGTCTTGCCAATAATCTGCTTAGCATATGCGCAGAGCGGGGCGTAAAGATCGCCGCGGCGCGGTTCGCCGAGACCGACCAGGCCATTGTCGGCGACCAACTCGACAATCCACTTCGGGAATTCCCAGAAGTTTAACGAGCGGCCGGTGACCGGATCAGGCGCACAGAGTTTGTCCTCGACGCCTGCAGAGTGCACCGCACCAGGCCGCATCGGCACGACAACTTTGTGCAGAATCACATCGGCAATTTTCATATCAGCCATTCTCTTTCGCCGTTAGGCTTGCGGCGCCGATAACTTCCCGAAACGAACCAAAAGGCATGCCCACCGAACGCACCCAGCGCCAATTACAGTCCTTCAAGGTCATGCTATAGGGCAACACCGCCTCGGCCTTGCCTTTCTCCCACGGCGTTTGAGGCCAGAGAGTGTAACCCTGCTTATCACAAACCTGCAATCGTTTGTCGTCCAGCTGCAGATGGACTCGGCGTTCGTCGATCCACTGGGCCGTGCGGCGCGCCTGGAACATCGCCGCGCCAGTACCGTCATGACACTCGAAAATCCAGGCCTCGACATCGCTATTGGCCAAAGGTATTAACTCCCAATGCCGCGCCTTGAATAAAAAGCGCGAGTCGTAGACCGTCATCTCAAAACGCATCTTCGGAGATTGCCGCAAATTCAGATATTCGGCGAAGGCGCCGCCATAACCTGGAACACAGCCTTCGAAAGATTCACCCCATAACTCTGAAGCAACGGTTGCTGGATCGAATGTCAGAGCATTCGCGGTGATATGAGTATTGAATTCAGCAGTGAGGCGTCGATAATATTCGGACAGACTGCCATCTGCGGGGAACTCGCTTTGCGGATAGAAAACGGCCGACGCACCTAAATATTCAATTGCAATATCTCGCAGCGCCACCGGTCCGCCCAGCTGCACGAGCAGGGTATTTGCTGGTCGGTCGGCCAGCCCCGCCAGCCAACGTTTTTTCACCTCACGCTCGCATTCAACAAAGAGTTGTAGGTTGTCGCGACGCACAACCTCCGGCGCAAGCGGCTCATAACAACAGGGATGAATCAAAAAGATGATGTGGTCAATCTCCATTGCACCCACCAATTGACGCGCCCTATTCCCCACGCTCGCTTTTAACCCGCAGCCACTCGTCCATCATCTTGGCACTCGGCGGATAGTATTTTCCCGGCGTGACTTTTTCAGCGTTGATTTTTTCTTTGATATAATTCTCTACCCCCTCGTGCCTGATGGCCCATTCCAATACCGCCGCCGCCATCCACGAGGCGACCACCAACACGCCGTCGCCGTCGCCGACCATCACGTCGCCCGGCCGGACCAACGCCCCGCCGCACTGAATCTGCACATTCTCCTCTGCCGCCCGAGTCTCCGGGTTGCCGTGGAAACTGCGTGCCTTGGCATAAACGGTCAGCTTGTAGTCCTCGTCGATAATCACGTCCAGATCGCGAATTGCCCCGTCGATAATCACTCCATCGGCCTCGTTCATCGCCAGTTGCAAAAGCTTCACGTCCCCACCGACGACATCGCGCGTGTTGCCCATCAGATCGGCGACCAGCACGTCCCCTGGGCCGCAGCGGCCCATCGCCCGGTATTCCGGCGCCTCTTCACCTTTGCCGACTTCAGCGAGCAGATCAGGGCGGATTGGCAAAAAACGCAAGGTCCGTGCACGGGCGGCAAAACGGCCGCCGGGCGTAAACCGCGCCAAACCCTCGCAGACATTCACCAGCACGCCAAAATAGCGCACGGCATTGTAGACCGTCGCCGTCGGAATAATTTTTAACCCGTCGAGGATTTCCTGCGGCACTTCGACGGGACTCATATCGAAAGATTGCTCTTGGCTCATGATGCTCCTTAGTGCAATAGATCTTTCATCTATATGTACATCTTCCTTCTTGCCCACCAATACCGCAGGCGCTTTGTCGACTACCACGAAACCCGCAACACTGATGATCGCCTACGCCCGGCCCTTTTTGCCATAGACCACCGGATCCGTCATTGGTCCTTCCAACAAACGAGGACACGACCTGACCAATAGACTTGATCAGTCTCCCCATATCGCATCTTATCTCAACTTCGAGCTGCCAGTAGCCGATGATCATCGCCACCGGATCCGTAATTATGTAGAGTCAGTCGCCACATTTTTCGAGATAAATATAGGAAGGGCATGAATTTACGTATTTAAAATTGTTTGTGTATTATTAATTAAATGTATATTAGATACACTAGTCTGTAGAAGCACCATGCACACTCTTGCTTGGAATTATGAAAAGAAGCAGTAAGCCTTATCCGAGATGCTTTCGGTTACTCTCTTAAGCTCATTCTGATCGAGGAGTTTTATTATGAGATATCTACCGGACAAAATAGCGGTTGTTGTATCTTTGGGTTTTGGTCTTGTCGTATGGTTGACGATTGATCCGTGGTTTAATAATACAGAAGCCCAACATATCGGCATTGCATTTTTTATTCTTTGTACAATTTTACTACATGTAATACCGCAGATAATAAGTAACTTCTTATCAATCATCATCGCCCTAGGTTTTGGCCTGGCGGGATGGCTGATAGTTGGCCCGTGGTATAACACTAAAGATGAACGATTAATCGGCATCGCCGTTTTCGTAGCCATTGTAATTCTTTTGCAATTCAGACCTCAGTTAATGGGCAACCTACATAAAAAAGATGACGACGAAAGCGACGACCAGGGGGCCGACGAACCGCACCCTTCGAACGATTAACACAATTATTTTGCAAACGGTTCTCGAGCCAACGAATGAGGGTTATTTTCTATTGGCCCAACACTGAGCTGTAGCCACCCCACTTATAGACTACGAGCCGACAACATGCCTGCCTGATCGGATTAGAGAGCGTTGGTTCTGTGAATTTAGTTAAAATTTGCGATGACTCCACGGCAATCGCTTGTCGCCGACGGCCAGGTCTGCGTTCTTAGCACATCATGGATATCCTGACCCAAGGTATCATCGGCGCCGCACTCGCCCAAGCCTGCGCTAAACCGCAGCACAGCCGCACAGCCCCATTGGTGGGTTTGGGCGCAGGTCTGCTGCCCGACGCCGACGCACTAATCCACAGCGCCAGCGACCCGCTACTGCAACTAGAATACCACCGGCATTTCAGCCACGCACTAGCCTTTATACCCTTCGGCGCCGCACTCGCCGCGCTCTTGCTCTGGCCTCTGGTGCGCCGCTATATGCCCCTCGGTGCGCTGTACCGCTACGCTTTGCTGGGTTACGCCACCGGCGGCCTACTCGACGCCTGCACCAGCTATGGCACCCATCTTTTTTGGCCCTTTTCGCAACAGCCTGTCGCCTGGAGTGTTATCGCCATCGTCGACCCGGTCTTCACCTTAGCACTCTTAATCCCTTTGCTCATCGGCATAAAACAGTCTAGACCGCTACGCCAAGGGCTCATCCTGGCCTTCGCCTACGTACTCTTTGGCTTCGTTCAACACCACCGCGCCGAAATCGTCGCCTATGAAATCGCTGCCGAACGCGGGCATGTGCCCGAGCGCCTACTGGTCAAACCCACCATCGCCAATCTCGTGCTCTGGCGCGCGCTCTATACGGTAGACGACAGCGTTTGGGTCGACGCGATCCGCCTCGACGACCGACAACGGGTCTACCCCGGAGCGGCGACTAAGCTTTTTGACCCCTCCAGCGACCTGCCTTGGGCGCCCACAAATTCACGTGCCGATAACGATGCTCGACGCTTTAGCGCCTTTGCGCAAGGGCTAGCCACCCGTCATCCGACCCGCCCCAACTTCATCGGCGATATCCGCTATGCGATGTTGCCCAATAGCATCGCACCTCTCTGGGGTATCGAATTACAACCTTCTGCTCCTGGACAACCCGCTCGCTACCTCACGAACCGCTCGCTGGCCCCCGCCGTGCGCGGCCAGTTCTTCACCATGCTGTTAGGACGCGATCTCAAGAACGAAAAACAGTGAGTCAAAAAGGCAGTTGTAATAGCTCCCACGCCGCAAGAACGGGTAGCCCTGTTGCGCTCCAACGCCTCGC
>DQLG01000138.1 GCA_015660315.1 Candidatus Latescibacterota bacterium | reverse complement strand
TACTCCGTCGATACCCGCGAGTTTCATCAACAACAGATGGTATTCGATCAGATCCGGGTCGCTGGAACTATAGGGTCCTATCAATGGATAGAAATGCGCCGCGATTTGCCGTTTGCCATCGGCGTCGACCGCGTCCGGGTCGACGGTGGCCATCGTCCAGTGCATGCCCCACTGGCCATTGGCCGAATTTTCAAACCACGGCATATAGTGCGCGTAGACCTTGGCTGGATTCGTCTTGAGCACGGCGACAGGCCCGGAAACAATCTGCGGTGAAACAGGCCTACCGCCGCCCTTGGCGCAACCTAACCACAGCAAAAATCCACAGCATATAACGAGCTTTGATCTCATGGCATCCCGCGATCCAGCCTATTCATCCCTATTGACCATTGTTGCTCTCCTTTGCCCCTTGTCCTATTTTGATCGGCAATTCCATCCCTATTGTACCCAACTTCGTCGGGCAAATGCAATGGACCGTCCAAATATCGTCTTCAGCATGCCGGATCAACTGCGCCACGATTTTCTCTCGTGTTATGGCGCCGACTTTATCGAGACCCCGAATATCGACGCGCTCGGCCAACAGGGTATCTGCTATAACCAGGCCTATTCCGAACACCCTGTCTGCGTGCCGGCACGCGCTTCTCTCTTAACTGGCATGAACGCCATTAAAAATGGCGTGCTCAGCAATGGCCAGTATTTGCGCGACGATTACCAAAACTGCGGCCTACAAACCTGGCCCGAACTACTCGGCGAGCAAGGTTATTACACCGTCGGCACCGGCAAGATGCACTTCTTCCCATGGGAAAAACGCTTCGGCTTCGACCATCGGATCATCGCCGAGGACAAGTTGTGGGGTTTTATTGAAGACGACTACTACCACTATCTCAACGCCGCTGGCTACTCTAAGACCGCCTTCGCTGATCTGCCCGAATACCACCAAAACCACATGGCCTGCATCAGCCCATTGCCGTGGGAATACACCTGCGACCACTTTGTCGGCCGCGAGTCGACGCGCTGGATCGAAGAATACGAGGGCGAGGCGCCCTTCGCGATGATGATCGGTTTCCCCGGGCCGCACTCGCCCTACGACCCCGCACCCGAATACGCTCAGTTTAACCTGCAAGACATGCCCGAACCCATCGGTGCCGAGCCCGACGATACAAAGCTAATGCGCACCGCTGGCCGCACGCGCTCCACCCCGTCGCGCAAAGCCTGGTACGCCGTGCAAAACGACGAGCCGCCCACGCGCGAGACCTACCTTTTGCAACGCGCCTATTACGCCGGCCTAATAGCACAAATCGACCTTGAAGTCGGGCGCATCGTCGAAGCATTGGCAAAAAAAGGCGTGCTCGACAATACCGTGATCATCTTTTCCTCCGACCACGGCGACTACCTCGGTGACCACGGGCTTTCGGGCAAGGGCTCCTACTACGAGAGCGCCTGCCACGTACCGATGTTAGTCCGCCATCCCGCACTCTCCAGCGCGAGCATCTCCGAAGACCTGGTCACGCTCACCGACATCACCGCAACAATAGTCGGTCTCTCCGGCCGGCCCATACCTTCGTATATGGACGCCCGGCCTTTACCGGGTTTGGGATTAGACGAAGAAAAGCGCGAATATATATTCGGCGCGCTACAAAAGGGCTGGATGCTCTACGACGGCGAGTGGAAACTCTGCAAATACCCCAGCGGCGCGCATCTGTTCAACTTGCACGAAGACCCTTGCGAGAGCCACAACCGCGCCCGCGACGCAAGCTGCGCCGATATCTTCCACCGCCTCGACGCACAGCTCACGCACGAGGTCATGCGCTCGACCAACGAGGCGAGCTTTGCCGGCTGCATTTCGCCCACCAGTAATTCGAGCAGCCGCACGTTCGGGCGGCCCGGCCACGGCCGCACCTATCCAACGCCGTGGAATGAAACTTATTCCGATTAAAAAAGACAAACTATGATTCCCCTGATCAGCACCCTCTGCAAAGGCCCACTCGACATAGCGCAACTGCCCCGTTTCTGGTGGAAAAACCTGCTGCACCAAGCCGGCCAACTCAATGCGGACTACCCGCACAATAGCGGTGCCCTGGACCAATGGGTCGTCGATATCCTCGGCCTCGACATAGACCAGACCCAAGCCTATCTCTGGAACGAAAAACCAGACTACTTGCAATTCGAGAATTGGATCCAAGCGCATGGCACCATCGACCGACCGACCATCGAGCGCTGGAATAAAGCCCTAGTGACCCGCACCCACACTAAGCCCAACAAAATTGACGAGACCTACGCCGATATCGGCTACGAAAAAAATGACAGCACCGAAGTCGGCGCGGTCCTGCTCAATTGCCTACAGGATTGGCAGCTCTATTATCATAACGACCTTAACGGCTCCGGCCTTTCCACCCCCTTCCCGCCCCTGCTTAGCAGCACTGACCTCGGCCCCTTAGGTGTCTGCCAGTTGGCACGGACTTGGCTGAAAACCTGCCTGCGGTCCAACGATCTGCTGCACCCCGACTACCCCGATTGCGCCGACGGCAGTCTCGACCAGCGCTGCATCAACACCCTGCAACTCGACCAGGACGAGACGCTCGCCTATCTGCGCGACAACTTGCCGACCTATCTCGAATTCGAAGCGTGGGTGCGCGAAAAGGCGAGCATCGATACCGCGGCCATCGCAGAGTTCAACGAACGCCTGACGAGCCGCGAACACATTCCCGCCAAGCTCGAAGATATCCACGGCACCTTGCACCGTCCCAACGACGGCACCTGGACCTCAGGCGTGCTACTCAATCATTTGGAAGATTGGAAATACGCCCATACGACATTGCTGGACGCAAGCTGAAGATCTGCATTCGGTCGCTCTTTGCTCTATACTTCTGACAACTATGGAGGATCGATCGGCACCGGCTGCTTTTTGCTGACGAGCGGGTCGTATTTGAAACCACGGGTCCGCTTGCGAAATTCTGTCCTGGCCTCGCGCATCAACTTTTGGTCCTGGCATAAATCAACCGCCGCGCCGGCAAAGACCTTCGCGGTCTGCAGCATCGACCTTTCGGCGAAGGGCATCAACGCCTGGGCCGCCATATCGCGGTGATGGCCCGGCGTGTCCTGGGTATAACACACCATCTGGAAACGACCCAACGGCGCCAGCCACGAGACATTATCTTCGTCCGTCGAACCGCGCCCCTGGCTACCGCTGCCCTCAGCGATCGCCGTATTAAACTCTCCCTCATAGCCGAGCGCCTTGACCCGTTCGCGGTCGGTTTTATTGACGCGCGGCGTGCCGAATAGTTCGAGATTCTTGTGCACCGCCGTGCACATCGTGTCATTCGGCAAGCGTGGGTAAACCGCGCTGATACGATGCCACTTCATCCGCGTGCCGGTGGCCAATGCCGCGCCGCGCGCGCAATCGGTCAGCCGCTCGCGTACCTCGTCTACTTCGGCGCGATCCTTACCGCGTACATAGTACCAAACCTTGGCGTAGGCCGGCACCACATTCGGCGCATCGCCGCCATTGCGGATAACGCAGTGGATCCGCACATTTTCGGGCACGTGTTCGCGCAAATAATTGGCCGCCACATCCATCAGCATCACCCCGTCGAGCGCGCTGCGGCCCATGTGCGCGCTGGCCCCATGCGATGTCTTGCCGAAGAATTCGTAGACTAGCGAATCGATCGCTGAGCCGCCGTAATTATTGACACCAGAGCTGTCGCCCGGATGCCAGGCGAGCACCGCGTCGAGGTCGCGGAAGCCGCCGTCGCGGGCCATGTAAACTTTGCCGGCCAGCGTCTCTTCCGCCGGGCAACCATAATAGACGATCTGGCCTTTGGATTTGCTTTGTGAGAGTATCTCTTTCGCGGCGACCGCACCTACGGCCGGGGCAACGCCCAGGAGGTTGTGCCCTCAGCCATGGCCCCAAGCCCCGTCCTCGTCGACGCTGCACCCAGGCAACGCATCGTATTCGCCGAGCATACCGACGACGGGCTTGCCCGCCCCCCAAACAGCCCTAAAGGCGGTCGGTATTTTCTTAAACGGAAATTCGACGGCAAAGCCGTTCTCTGCGAGGTATTCGGCCAAACGCTGTGAGGATTGCACTTCGCGGAAGGGGCGTTCGGCCCAGCCGTGTATCTCGCGGGAAATCACCCGGGCCTGTTGTGCCTGGGCTTGCACGGCCTGGTCTATGCGGCGTTTTTTGCTCTTAGCGTTCATAGATGTGTTGCTCCTGTTATTCTGTGGATGTCCGTGATAGGCGGCGGCGGGAACTACCGCCTTGGCGGGCTTAGGCTTGGTCTTTTAACCACTCAATAGATACGGATACCGCAGGTCTTCATTACGGCGAATGGCCGTTCTCATGCGTCAAAATGCGTTAGAGCGACCTAGTGTTATCAACATACTATATCGATATCTACGATGGCACAAGCAGACCCCGACCCGCCGGACCAGGATTGATCAATAACCGCCGACACCCTACTATAGATCTACTATGAAACTAACCGACCTCAAGATCATCGTCACCGGTGGCGCCAGTGGCATGGGCGCCTATTTCGCCCGGCAATTGCTCGAAGCCGGGGCGCAAGTCGCCGTCGGCGACATAGACCTCGAAGGCCTCGCCGCGCTCAAAGAACAAACCGCGACGCTGCCCGGCACACTGCACACGCATGCATTAGACGTCGCCGAAGAAGAAGACACCACCGTTTTTGTCGAATGGGCGCACACCGCCATGGGCGGGCTCAACGGCCTGCTCAATAACGCGGGCATCCTGCGCGACGGTCTGCTAGTAAAAAAGGATCGCGACAGCGGCAAGATTACTACCATGAGCCGCGCGCAATGGCAAGCCGTCATTGACGTCAACCTGACCGGCGCGACTTGGATAGTGCGCGATGCGGTCGCTAAAATGGCCGCGGACGAAATCGAAGCCGGCGTCATCGTCAACATGTCTTCCCTCTCGCGCCACGGCAACCGCGGCCAATCCAACTATGTTGCCGCCAAAGCCGCGCTCGCCGCCAATACCGTCACCTGGGCCCGTGAGTTCGCCCCCTTCCGCATTCGCGTCGGCGCCCTCGCACCCGGGCTGATCGAAACCCCGATGACGCAAAACATGCATAGGCCTGCGCGCGAAGCGCTGGTCAAAACAATTCCCCTCGGCCGTATCGGCGAGCCGCACGACGTCTGGCTCGGGGTCAAATTTATTATCGAAAACGATTATTTTACCGGCCGCTGCATCGATATCGACGGCGGCCTGCACATGCTGTAGGAGCTTGCAATGCACGAAGAAAAAGTCTACCGCACCGAATTGTCGCCCGTGGCCTTTCTGCGCCGCAACGCCTATGTGCACCCCGACAAAACCGCCGTCGTACATGGCAAACGGCGCTATAGCTACGCCGTCTTCTCCGAGCGCGTCAACCGCCTGTCTTCCGCCCTGCTGGCCGCCGGTCTCGAAAAACACGAGCGCGTTGCCTTCCTCGCACCCAATATCCCGCCGCTGCTCGAAGCCCACTTCGCCGTGCCCGCCGCCCGTGGCGTCCTAGTCGCCATCAATACCCGCCTCGGTACGGCCGAGATCGACCATATTCTACAGCACAGCGGTGCGCGCCTGCTCTTCGTCGACCGCGAGTTCTACCCGCAAATAGCCGAGCTCGATCTCAGCGCCTTACAAGTGATCGAAATATATGACACTGGCAACGACGATGATCCCTATGAAACTTTTATCGCCACCGGGTCACCTGAGCCCGGCCCCGACCTGCTTGTCGACGAAGAAGAGCCGATTTCGATAAACTACACCTCCGGCACTACCGGTCGCCCCAAGGGCGTCGTCTACACGCACCGCGGCACCTACCTCAACGCCCTAGGCGAGGCGCTCGAAACCGGCCTGACCGCCGATAGTTCATTCCTGTGGACCCTGCCGATGTTCCACTGTAATGGGTGGTGTTTCACTTGGGCTGTAACCGCCGTCGGCGGCACGCACGTCTGCCTGCGCACTGTCGACCCCGAGCGCATCTGGCAGCTTTTCGCGGACGAAGACATCAGCCACTACAACGGCGCTCCCACCGTGCACACCATGCTGCTCAACAGCTCCAGCGCGCACAAACTCGACCAGCCGATCACCGCGACCATCGCCGGCGCCCCGCCCTCACCGACCCTGTTGGGCCAATTGCGCGATTATAACTTCCACCCCATCCACCTCTACGGCCTCACCGAAACCTATGGCCCCATCGCTATAAGCCCCTGGCAGAGCGAGTGGGAACAAAAACCACTCGCCGAACAAGCCACACTGCTCGCGCGCCAGGGCCAATCCTACCGCACCGCCGATCTGATGCGGGTGGTCGACGAAAAGACGCAGGACGTGCCGCAGGACGGCGAGACGATGGGCGAGGTGGTAATGCACGGCAACAATGTCATGCACAGCTATTTTGAACAACCCGACGCCACTGCCGAGGCCTTCCGCGACGGCTGGTTCCACTCCGGCGACTTGGCCGTTTGGCACCCCGACGGCACCGTCGAATTGCGCGACCGCCAAAAAGATATCATCATCTCCGGCGGTGAGAACATTTCAACGATTGAAGTTGAGCAGGCCATCGTCAGCCATCCCGCCGTTTTGGAATGCGCGGTGATTGCCGTGCCGCACGAAAAATGGGGCGAGCGGCCCAAGGCCTTCGTTGCACTGAAGGAAGGTGCAATAGTCGGCGAAGAAGAGCTGATCGCGCATTGCCGCGAGCGGCTTGCGCATTTCAAATGTCCTGACGCGATTGAATTCGGACCGCTGCCGAAGACTTCTACGGGCAAGGTGCAGAAGTTTGTGCTGCGGGAGAAGGAGTGGGCAGGGCGGGAGAAGCGGATTAACTAGGTATTATTGAATGCAGCACAGCTTATTGTGTAAACATCCCTATTTTAGGGCAGTCTAAATTAGAGTTTCCTCGCTACTGATGTGCGCATCTATATTCAAACAGCGCGAGATCATCGAGTGCATCAGGGGGTCGCTCTTCGGCCCCATATACAATAAATAGTATTCGCCCTCTACCCGGCACATCGGTGTATTAACGCGCTATCTCCCCTGCCGTATTCGTCGATAGT
>DQLG01000134.1 GCA_015660315.1 Candidatus Latescibacterota bacterium | reverse complement strand
TTGAATCGCAAGTGACCAAGGTGCTGGAAGACTCGCTGGCCGGGATCGAGGGCATCGATTTTATCACCTCGGTCACCCGGCCCGAGAGCAGTCAGATTACGGTTACCTTCGTGCTGGGCCGCGAGCCCGACGGCGCCGCCGCCGATGTCCGCGATCGCGTCGGGCGGGTGCGCGGCAAGCTGCCGAACGAGATTGAGGAGCCGGTGATCCGCAAGGCCGAGGCCGATGCTCAGGCCATCATGTACCTGGCCTTCACTAGTGATCGCCACACGCCGTCGGAAATCACCGACTATGCCGATCGCTACGTCCGGGACAGCTTGCAAGTGCTGCCCGGCGTGGCCCAGGCGCGGATCTTCGGCGAGCGGCGCTATTCGATGCGGATCTCGCTCAACCCGAACCGGCTGGCGGCATACAAATTGACGCCACAGGATGTAATCGAAGCTTTGCGTCGGCAGAACGCCGAAATTCCGGCCGGGCGCGTCGAGAGTACGGATCGCGAGTTTTCGGTATTGTATGAGACCGACCTCAAGACGCCGGAAGACTTCAATAATATGGTGGTCAAGCGGGTGGACGGCTTTCTGGTGCGGCTTGCCGACGTCGGCCATGCCCGCATTGGGGCACAGGACGAACGCCGCACCGTGCGCTATGGCGGCAAGACGGCGATCGCCCTTGGAATTATCAAGCAAGCCACGGCCAATCCCTTGGATGTCTCGAAGGCGGTGCACGCCGCCGTGCCGAAGATCAGCGCCAGCCTGCCCAAGGGTATGCAGGTGCGTGTCGCCTACGATACCACGGTCTTCATCAACGCCTCGATCGACAACGTTTACCAGACTATCATCGAGGCGGTGGTGCTGGTCGTTCTGATGATTTTCCTTTTCCTGCGCTCTTTCCGCGCCGTGCTGGTGCCGATCGTCACCATCCCGGTCTCGTTGATCGGTGCCTGCGTCGTCATGTATCTCTTCGGCTTCTCAATCAATACGCTGACCCTGCTTTCGATGGTGCTGGCCATCGGGTTGGTGGTCGACGATTCCATTGTCATGCTGGAAAATATTCACCGCCACATCGAGGCCGGGCAATCGCCGATCCGCGCGGCGCTTAAGGGTAGCCGCGAAATCGGCTTCGCCATCGTCGCGATGACTTTGACGCTGGTTGCGGTCTACGTGCCGGTTGGGTTCATGAGCGGAACCACCGGCAAGCTCTTCACCGAGTTCGCCTGGACCCTGGCTGGCGCCGTGCTGGTCTCGGGCTTTGTCGCGCTGACCCTGTCTCCAATGATGTGCTCACGCTTCCTGCGTCACCACGATGCGGAGACGCAGAATTTTTTCTACCGCATCATCGAGAATTTCCTCAACGGCTTGACCCGCGGTTATCGCCGCTGCCTTGGCCTGGCGCTTCGGGTTCGGCCGCTGGTGCTCCTCGTCGGTCTCGTCGTTGCCGGTGCCAGCTATCCGCTGTTCACCAGCTTGAAGTCGGAGCTGGCGCCCTACGAGGACCAGGGCCTGATCCGGCTGTTCTTCCAGGCGCCGGAGGGTGCCACGATTGATTATACCGATAAATATGCGGCCCGCTTTGAGCCGATCGTCGAGGCGGTGCCCGAGGTCGCGCACTTTTTCGTCGTCGCCGGCTATCCGGTGGTCTCGCAGGGCATCACCTTTCTAAATTTGAAGAACTGGCGGGAGCGAAAGCGCTCGGCCGCCGAGATCGCCAACGAACTCCGCCCGAAGGTCGGCGCCAACCCCGGCCTCAAGGCCTTTGCCATACTGCCGCCGCCCTTGGGGCAGTCACGCAGCGCCAAGCCAATCGAACTGGTGATCCAGACGGTGCAGCCCTACGAAACGCTCGCCAGCTGGGTCGAGGCGATTGTCGAAAAGGCCGAAGCGAATGAGGGTTTGAGCAACCTGAACACCAACTTGAGGCTAAACACGCCGCAGCTCAAGGTTCAAATTAATCGCGACAAAGTCGAGACCATGAATATCGATCTGGCGGCAGTGGGGCGCACATTGGAGACGTTGCTGGGCGGCCGCGAGGTGACGCGCTTCAAACGGGACGGCGAGCAATACGACGTCATCATCCAGATTGCCGATGTCGACCGCACCAACCCGGACGTCCTGCGCCGCATCTTTGTGCGCACCGCAACCGGCGAGATGGTGCAACTCTCCAACCTGATCTCGATCACCGAGACGGTAACGCCCAAGGAACTCAATCATTTTAATCAGCTGCGCGCGGCCAAGATTTCGGCCAGCCTGACGCCGGGCTACAGCCTGGAGGAGGGCCTGAGGTTCCTTGAGGAAACGGCGCGAAGCGTTATTCCCCAGACCGCGCAGATCGACTATTCCGGCCCCTCGCGCGAGTTCAAGAAAACCAGCGCCGACATCTACATTACCTTTCTGCTGGCGCTGCTCTTTATCTACCTTGTGTTGTCGGCGCAGTTCGAAAGTTTCGTTGATCCCTTCATCATCATGCTGACCGTGCCGTTATCGATTGCCGGCGCCCTGGCGGCGCTCAGCTTTAGCGGCGGCACACTGAACATATACAGCCAGGTTGGACTGGTTACCCTGATCGGCTTAATCACCAAGCATGGTATCCTGATCGTGGAGTTCGCCAATCAGATCCGCCGGCGCGGCAAGAGCACGCGCGAGGCGGTAATTGAGTCGGCGATGCTGCGCCTGCGGCCGATCCTGATGACCACGGGCGCCATGGTTTTGGGGGCGCTGCCTCTAGCCACCGCAAGCGGCGCCGGCGCCGAAAGCCGTCAGGACATCGGCTGGGTTATCGTCGGCGGTCTCTTGGTCGGCACCCTTTTCACCCTTTTCGTCATCCCCGTGGTCTACACCTACCTGGCGCGGGGCAGCCACAGGATCGTCGAGATTGATGACATGCTTGATACGGCGGAAGATCTGAGGCCGGCGGCGGAGTAGGCGGCCGGCGCATTATGAACGGTGAAAAGCTGGTCGGCCCCCATTGGTCTTGTCACGGTTCTGTTCCGGATACTTGATAGCAATATTAGCAATCAAGGCGATAGACTATGGGACAACGATATCTACGCCAGTTACTCGTCGTTGGCGCGCTGTCAGTCATCCGGCGTGCCAAGCAGCTGGGTTACACGCGGCATCCCTGGCTGGTCGGGCTGTTGGAGCGGCGAACGACCAAGATCGCGGCCGTCGCCCTGGCCAACAAGATCGCCCGGATCGCATGGGCCATGATGGCGCGCAATGAAAAGTTCCAACCGTCAAGGCTGATCCCAGTATAGAGAAGCAACACGAAAAGGCGAGGAAAGGTTCCCCGTTCACGAAGTTG
>DQLG01000395.1 GCA_015660315.1 Candidatus Latescibacterota bacterium | reverse complement strand
TACACAACCGCAACAACCGCCAACTCCACCTGATGATGTAGACCCGCGTGCTCAGGGACGATGAAAATGTCGCGAAAGGCCTAATCGCAATACTGCGCGATGTGACCGAACTTGAGGCCCTGCGCAGCGAACTCCAACAGCAGGAATACTTCTTTAACTTGGTCGGCAAAAACCACCGCATGCAGGCCCTCTACCAACTCGTGCAGGATTTATCGGACAGCGACGCCACCGTCCTGGTTCTGGGCGAAAGCGGCACGGGTAAAGAATTAGTCGCCACCGCCATCCACGGCGCTAGTCAACGGTGCAAAAACTCCTTCGTCAAAGTCAATTGCTCCGCGCTCTCCGAAGGCTTGCTCGAAAGCGAACTCTTCGGGCATGTTAAGGGCGCTTTTACTGGTGCGATACGGGACAAAATCGGACGCTTCGAAGAAGCCAGTGGCGGCACGCTCTTTCTCGATGAAATTGGCGACCTCTCTCCCAACGTTCAGGTCAAGTTGCTGCGCGTATTGCAAGAGCGTGAAATTGAACGGGTAGGCAGCAGTGAAACCATCAAAGTGGATGTGCGAGTAATCGCCGCAACGCACCAGGATCTACAGCAAGCCATCGAAGACGGCCAATTCCGCGAAGATCTCTATTATCGCTTAAATGTCATGCCGCTCGAATTACCCGCGCTGCGACAGCGCAAGGAAGACATCCCGCTCCTGGTCAATCATTTCATAGATAAATACAACGCCCGCACCAGGCGCAATATCCAGGGCATTGGACATGAAGGATTAGAGCTGTTGATGGATTACCATTGGCCGGGCAATGTGCGCGAATTAGAAAACGCGATTGAACACGCCTTTATCAAATGTCGTGGTGGCACGTTATTGCCAAGCTGCTTACCTACCCATCTGCGAAGCGATGATGGCACGCCCAATGGCCAAGCCTCAATGCGGCCCTCATCCGACAAAGAATATGTGCAACAGGTCCTTGAAGAATGTCAATGGAACCGCTCTGATGCCGCCGAACGATTGGGCATGCACCGCTCGACGTTGTGGCGCAAGATGAAAGAATGGGATTTGATTAAAAGATAGGGACTGCACCTAATTGTTTAACTGGTTGACCAGCTGCGAGCCACCCATTGATACCCGCCTCCAAGTGATACACCTGCTTAAACTGCAATTCTTCAAAGACCGATAGCGATCGCGTGCTGCGCCCACCTGAAGCGCAGTGTACGAGATAAGGTTTATCCCGGCCTAATACCTCTATCTTTTTCCTAAACTCTGGGCTGCGAAAGTCGATATTCTCAGCATCGGCTATATGACCTTGCTGAAACTCTTGCGGCGTCCTTATATCGAGCACGACAACCGTTGCATCCTGCTTGAGTAAGCTCGCGGCTTCTTGAACATCGATATCGCGAATGGCCGCATTGGGTTGGGAAGAATCCGCGCAGCCAACAAACAACATCAGAGATATCACCCATTTATACATCCCGAGATCTTCCACATGCCCTCGCAATTATCAAAGCCATCAATCGGCACTGCGGTGGCTTCGCTTTTCTTGCTGCGAAACCGCGCAATACTGGCTTTATAGACGACCCGATAAAGCCAAACATTGAGTCGGGTATCCCCTCTGAAATCGCCCAGGTTGGTCAGCACTTTTATAAAGACCCTTCCTAAACCACATCTTCGGCTTCGGCGTCGTTGTGCAACACGCCAACGCTCTGCCCGTATATAGGCTGATACTATTAAAAATACTCGACAAAAGCCTGATTTATCGCCAGTGCGTAACGCCGGAACGAGTGCTTGATCATTAGGAGCCATACTCAATGACATTTTTCCGTCATCCCTCTTATGACGCACTCACTCGTGATGGGTTTATAGGCTAAGTCATGTTGCGTTTTACAACAGATGATCGCGACGCAATGTTGCGTGCAACATGCCAGAGCCGGGCAAATTCCCTATTTACCCGGAACAATATATAGAAATCTATCATTCAATAGACGAAAATTATTGGCACGCAACTTGCTTTTCTACATACGACATTTGAACCCACCCGCAAGGTGAACTATGAACGATATCACCGACGATACCTATAAAACGACACTTGCCGTTGCCGAACCGGTCCTCTTGGACTTTTGGGCACCGTGGTGCCTGCCCTGCCAAACCATAATCCCGGCGTTAGAAGCCGTCGCCGAGAAATTCCAGGGCCGGATCAAAATCTGCAAAGTCAACGCAGACGAAAATCCCCTATTGACGGTCAAATACGATATCCGCAGTCTGCCCACCTTGGTCCTGATCCAAAACGGTCGCTCTCTAGACCGACTGATTGGCACCGTGTCCCAAGTAAATATCGAAACCATAATCGAAGATCAGTTCCTTACCGCTGCATTAAACGAGGCGACCCATGTTATTTGAACGATTTGAAGCCGAAGGCTTAGCCCATTTTTCCTACGCCGTAGGGTGTCCCGCCGCTGGCGAAATCGCCATTGTCGATCCCAAACGCGATATCGACACTTACCTGGACTTTGCGCAAGCCAACGATGTGCAGATTACCCATATTTTAGAAACCCATATTCATGCAGACTATGCCTCCGGCGCGCGCAAATTGGCCGAATCG
>DQLG01000281.1 GCA_015660315.1 Candidatus Latescibacterota bacterium | reverse complement strand
TGGCACGGGAAAATTTACCGATATATCCGCCCGCTCCGGACTCGATTATAAGGGGCATTCCTCCGGCGCCTTCTTTTTTGATTACAACAACGACGGCTTGCTTGACCTGTTTTTGGCGAATGTCGGCAATTACACCACCGAAGTGGCGATTCCGGCGAAGACGTACAATGCCGATTCGCGTATGGATATCGAATACGAATATTATATCGGTCTGGAGGATGCCTTCCACGGCCACCTCAAACCCGAACGCACAGAACAGAGCGTGTTATTTAAAAATTCGGGCGATAATCGTTTTGTCGACGTATCGGCGCAAAGCCGGTTACAGGATACCAGTTGGTCTGGCGATGCGAGTGCCTTGGACGCCAACGAAGACGGTTGGCTCGACCTCTATGTGCTGAATATGCAGGGGCATGATCATTATTACGAAAATGTGCAAGGCGAATACTTCAGCGACAAAAGCCGCGAGGTCTTTCCCCGCACGCCTTGGGGGGCGATGGGGGTCAAGGTCTTTGATGGCGACAACGACGGTCGCATGGATATGATCCTCACCGATATGCACGCGGATATGAGCCAGCCCGTCGGGCCGGAGCAGGAGAAATTGAAAGCCGATGTGCAGTATGGCGAGGATTTTCTCGTGAGCGAAGGGCGCAGTATCTACGGCAATGCCTTTTACCGCAAGACGGAAAAGGGGGCTTTCGTTGAGGTATCCGATGAGGTCGGGGTGGAAAATTACTGGCCTTGGGGCTTGAGCGTCGGCGATCTCAATGCCGACGGATATGAGGATGTGTTTATCACCTCGAGTATGAATTACCCCTTTCGCTATGGGGTTAATTCTTTATTGCTAAACGAACGGGGTAAAAAATTCCTCGACAGCGAGTTTGTCTTGGGAGTCGAACCACGCCGCGGCAACCGGACCGCTAAGCCCTGGTTCGTGCTCGATTGCGCCGGAGTTGACAGCGAACACCCGCGTTGCAAGGACCAGGACGGCTCTATCGAGGTCTGGGGCGCGCTGGGTTCGCGCTCGTCGGCGATTTTAGACCTGGATGGCGATGGTGACCTCGATATTGTCACCAACGAGTTCAACGCGGCACCCCAGGTTTTGCTCAGTGACCTGAGCAAAAGAAAGCTGATCCGATTTCTCAAGATCGACTTGCAAGGGACGCAGTCCAATCGCGACGGTCTAGGTGCGATTGTGAACGTGCGGGCCGACGGGCAAAGCTATACAAAAGTCCGCGATGGCAAATCGGGTTATCTATCGCAGAGCTTGATGCCGCTTTATTTCGGTCTGGGTGATGCCACGACGGTCGAGCGAGTCGAAGTGCGTTGGCTCTCCGGCCATACGCAGACCTTGGTTGGGCCGCTTGAGACGAACAAGCTATTGGTGATCGTGGAAGAATAGGCACGACGTGTCAAGGCGCCGGCTCTTCGATGACCAGGAATTGGTTGGCGGGTATGTTTTCCAGGTATTGCAGGCGGCCCGAAGGCCACCGGATCTCGAGCAAATCGACGGTCTCGCTGAAACCCAAACCGAAATGCACGCGCGCGTCGCTGTGCGAGAGAAAGCTGCCTCCATTGGTATGTTCTATTCTTTGTTCGACGCCGCCGACGGTGACCGTGATTATCGCGCCGATGCCATCGCGGTTTGAGGCCGTGCCCAGCAAACGCAGGCTCAACCAGTGGCACTGGTTGCCGCCGTCGTTGCGCAAAAGCGCCGGAGGGCCGTCGAGGTTGCAGACCAGCAGGTCGATATCGCCGTCGTTGTCGTAGTCGCCCTTGGCACTGCCGCGGCTGACATTGGCGCGGTTTAGATCCCCGGCCGCGACTTCGGCGAAGCGATGGCCGCCGTCTGGTCCCTGATTGGCGAATAGTTGATTCGATTCGCTATAACCGGCGGGGTTGATGTGACGGATCTGAGGGTAGACGTGTCCGTTGGCGACGAAGAGGTCGAGGTCCCGGTCGTTGTCGTAGTCGAGGAAGTCGGTGCCGAAGGCCAGGCGGGGCAGGCTCGGCTCGGCGAGGCCCGCGTCGGCGCTGGCGACGGCGAAACTGCCGTCGCCCCGGTTGCGGTAGAGGGTGTTGTAATCGTCTTCGAAATGCGTAACGAAAAAGTCGGAGAAGCCGTCGGCGTCGTAGTCGCCGTAGGCGATGCCCATACCCGCTTGTGCGATGCCTTCGGCGCTGAGGGCGGCGCCGGATTCGACTGCCACGTCAGCAAAAGTGCCATTGCCTTGGTTGCGGTAGAGAAAGTTGGGTGCCGAGTCGTTGGCGACATAGAGGTCGAGGGTGCCGTCTCGGTCATAGTCGCAAAAAAGCGCGCCCAAGCCATAAGTGGGTTTGGCGCGGCCGACCCTCGCTTTGCGGGTCATATCGATGAAGGTGCCGTCGCCCTCGTTGCGATAGAGCGCGTCCTGAGCGCCGGGTAGGCCGAGCGGACCGGCAAAGACCAGTACGCCCTTCCACATGCCGCCGCGTGGCGGTGCGTTTTCAGGGGCGAAATCCAGATATTGCGCTACGTAAAAATCGAGGTCGCCGTCGTTGTCGTAGTCGCCGAAGGTGGCGCTAGTACTCCATCCGGCTAGGTCGACGCCCGCCGTCTGGCCCACTTCGGCGAAGGTGGAGTTGCCGTCGTTGCGGTAGAGGATATTGGCGCCGTAGTTGGACACGTAGAGATCTTCGTCGCCGTCGTTGTCGTAGTCGGCGACGGCCGCGCCCATGCCCCAGCCCGTATCGCCGACGCCGGCGGTCTGGGTGCGCTCTTGGAAGGTGCCGTCACCCATATTGCGGTAGAGCGCGTTGCCCGGTGGCGCGACCGAGTCGGGGTATGCCGCGAAGCGCGAGCCGTTAACCAGGTAGATATCGAGCCAGCCATCGCCGTCGTAGTCGAAGAAGGCTCCGCCGCCGCCTTTGGATTCGACGATATAGTTTTTGATATGCCCCCCCGATCGCATGTGAAAATCTAGACCGGCGGTGGTGGTCATATCGCTAAAGAGCACGGGCGAAAGGTCTGCAATTTCCTGCGGCCGGTCGGGGGGTTCGGATGTGCAGGCGGTCAACGCCAGCAGGAGAGCGCAAAGGCAATGGCGGAGATTCATGGTGCCTCGGCGCAGCGGAAGCCGATATAGGGGCCGCGTTCGATAGGGAGGACTTCGCAGCGGTTGCTGCTGCGCAGCGCGGGGCCGGGGTTGATCCACGAGCCGCCGCGCAGGACTTTGAAGTGGCCTTTGGCAGGGCCTTGCGGGTCTTGTGCAGGAGCGGTGGCGTAATAGTTGGCGTCATACCAGTCGGCGCACCACTCCCAGACATTGCCGGCCAGGTCCAGCACGCCATAGGGGCTTGCGCCCGCGGGGAAAGAACCGACCGGTGCCAGCCCCGCGTAGCGGTCTTCTGCGCCCCAGAGATTGGCGCGTTTTGTGTCAAAGGTCGAACTCCAGGGCCAGAGGCGGGCATCGTCGCCGCGGGCGCTCTTCTCCCATTCGGCTTCGGTGGGTAGGCGCGCGCCCCGCCAAGTGCAGTAGGCCTGTGCGTCGTGCCAGTTGACATAGACCACGGGATGTGCGGGAATGGCCGTTGAGCCGGGGCCTTGCGGACGGCGCCAGCTGATGCCGTCTTCGGCTTCGGGGGCGTTTTCGGCTTCGGCAGCCGTCTGATAGCCGGTGTCCGCGACAAAGGCTGCGAAGTGGGCGTTGTCGACCTCGAGGCGGTC
>DQLG01000405.1 GCA_015660315.1 Candidatus Latescibacterota bacterium | reverse complement strand
CCGACGTGGGCAAGATGCTGGCACGGGCCAAAAGCATCGAGGCGGTGGATATCTGCGCCTTGCATTCGCAGCATCATATCATCGCGGTGTCCTGTCTGGAAGCGGGTAAACATGTGATGATCGAAAAACCGCTGGCGATCACACTGCGCGCTGGTCGCAAAATCCTCGATGCGGCAGTTGACAACCGGCGTCTGCTGGCGGTAGCCGAAAACTATCGCCGTTCGCCGCAGGAAAGGGCGCGCGCCTGGGCGGTGGCCGACGGCCGCATCGGTCGGCCGCGGACCTTCTATTGGCAGGACGCGGGCGAGGGGTTGGGCAAATGGGGCTGGCGCAATTTCAAGCGCGACGCGGGTGCGGGGTGGATCCTCGACGGCGGCGTGCATTTTGCCGACCTGTTTCGTTTTCACCTGGCGGCGGAGGCCGAACAGGTCACGGCGCGGGTGCGCAGCTTTGAACCCTACCGCTATGACGAACCGGCCGAACGCAAGGGCGCCTGGCATGTGGATGTCGAGGACTGCTCAATGGCGCTGATCGATTTTCCCGACGACGTGCTGGTGCAATGGACCTGGCAGGGTTCGGCGCCGGGGCAGGGTTTCAATAAGAAGGTGATTTACGGCAGTGAGGGCTGCATCGATTGGGAGAGTGGAGCCTGGACGCGGGCGGGTAAGAATACCAAGACCGAAACGCTAGTTAAAGAGTATCTGCGCAGTCTAAAGAAGGACGAGCGCGAAAAACTCTTCCCCGGCGGTTTAGAGAATTCAATCTCGGTGGAGTTGAAAGATTTTGCCGATGCGGTGCGTGGCGGCGGCACGCCCGAAGTCGACGGGTTCGACGGCTATCGCTCGCAGGCTATTTGCATGGCGGTCCTCGAGTCTTCGTGGCATAATCGACCGGTGGGCTTGGCAGAGATTGAACGCGGGGATCTCGAAGGGTATCAGGCGGAGATTGACCGGGCGTTGGGGATAGTGTAGGGAGAATGGAGATGGGAACGCGCGCTTCTCTTTTTTAGTGATGAATAGGGATAATGGTTTTGCGGTGCCCTGTAGATGTACTTGCCATAACTCGACCTAAAAGACAATGTAAGATGATCTCATAATCGAACCCTGATTTAACAGTCATCAGACTCCATTTTGCCCTTGATAGGGGGGATTATCGCGGGTATGCCAGGGTGTTGGAAATTTTCGAAGGATGCACACGCCCTCAAGTAACCAACTGGAAGCAGAACCAGAAATGAGCGATACGAACGCGAACGCGCCAAACACCTTCTTCATCGAAGTTTCCGGATCGGGCCTCCCCGAATGCGATGGACTCTACGTCCCCTCGACAGCCCTGCCCACTGAATCCGAATCTGGAACCTTATCCAGCCTTGGCTACTGGAACGGCAGGATGGCGTGGGACCGATCCGACGGAAAATCGGAGAGAAGCCCTGCACTCTCGTACTCCAACAGTTACTCATCCTGGAGGATCTGTCGTCTCGACGGGCATCTTGCCTACGACGCGACCTTCGACGTGGATATGCCGCCGACGGACCGGGAATGGCACGTCTATAAGAAGGGGGTCGCACCTGCACCCAAGGTCGTGATTCATCATTACGATCCGAGGGAGCTTTGCCCTGCGCCGAACGTAATCTTCGTGCTGGGTGGCCCAGGGGCAGGAAAGGGCACGATGTGCGAACTGGCGGAGTCGCAGTTGGGTTGGACTCACCTGTCCATGGGAGATCTGCTCAGAGCCGAGCAAGCCAAGGGCGGTGAGACGGCGGCTGTCATCGACCAGTTCATCACGGCCGGGCAGTTGGTGCCGAACGAGATCATGGTGAGATTGCTCAAGGACTCGATGGAGTGGATAACCCGGACAACGGGCAAGAACAATTTCCTGCTAGACGGATTCCCGCGCTCGTTGAACAACATGGAAGGCTGGAACGAGGTCTTCGGCCGGGAAGCTGAGTTCCCGAAGATGTTGTACTTCGAGTGCCCCTATCCGGTGCTCGAACAGCGCATTCTGGGTCGGGCGAAGTACTCGGGTAGAAGCGACGACAATGTCGAAAGCATGAAATCGAGGTTCGACACCTTCAAGGCGCAGACGCTTCCTACCGTTGAGTTCTTCAAGAGTGAGGGCAAGTGCATCGAGGTAGATACCAGCCAGGACAGGCGGACGGTCTACGCTCTGGTTGTCGAGCAGCTCGCCGAGTTCACGGACGAGGAAGCGGCGGCCAGGCCGCTTACCGAACGCGCAGAGATTCTTCTTGGCCTGCGGCCCTGGCCGAAGAAAGATAAATAGCTTTGAGGCCGTCACCGCCAACCGTCAAGAGTGCCCAAGTCCTGCAGCACCCCTGCCCAGTCAAAGTCGGCCTTTAGCACCGCACCTGCCTTCGGCAACCGGTATCGACCCGGGCGCATTTAAGTAAGAGGCGCGGTATGCCTCTCGGCGAATAAGTACCTTGAAACGGTTGACTGGGTGCCGCATCTTTAGTGCCGGAAACGGCCGACCAAGGTGCCGATGCCGAAGAGTAACGAGATCGCTGTGCAGACTCCGAAACCAGTTGCGATCCAAGAGTAACGAGATCGCTGGGAGACTGAGTTGATTGGGAAGGATACGAAAAACACCTGCGCCGCTATACCGACTAATCGCACACCATTTCAGGAGATTCTAAGTGCACCATAGACGCATTCGAGCGGGCAATTCGAAAACCAGCTATCACGCGCCAGGCGTGTATTTCGACTCCAGCAAAGCGGTTGTTGCCGGTGATCAAGTCTTCGTCGTGGGTTGCACAGGCCTGGAACTTGACGGTAGCGGATTTGTCGGGCAAGGCGATCCAGCGGCCCAGGCCGAGGCGGCGATGGCCAGCCTGCGAACCCTGGTTGAAGAGGCCGGGGCGCGCCTGGAAGATGTCTGCCTGATCAATACCTTCACCACCCGCCATGAGTATAGAGCCTTGATTTATCCGGTCATCGGCCGGCATCTGCAGGGGGTGAATCCCGTATCCACGGGGGTCGTCGTAGCAGACCTCGCCGCCCCTTACCTTGATTTCGAGATCGATGCGTGGGTCGTGATTCCACGGGATCGCGAGGAAGGACACGAACGCTTCCGGCTGAGCAATGCGCGGGGCGGCTTCCTCATGCCGAATATCGACTACCCCAATGCGCGCGTGATCAAGGCGAACGACCACCTCTTTCTACAGGGCCAGACGGGCATGAGCCTGGACGGCCGCCGCTTCGACGGTGCGGGCGATCCGGCCCGGCAGGCCGAGGTGGCCATGCAGAACGTCCACACGCTGCTGGCCGATGCGGGTGCTTCGATAAAGGATGTCTGCAAGATCACGACCTATCTGACTGACGCGGCCGACACGCCTCGCATCGATGCTGTTCTCGCCGAGCATCTGTCAGCGGTACGTCCTGTGGTGACCAGCACCATCGTCAAGGACCTGGCGCGCCCCGAGCTGAATTTCGAGATCGACATCCACGCGATTCGGCGCACCGGCGCTGATCACGAACGTCGTCCCCTTGCCGATGACTGCCTGCTGGCCACGTGGCCACAGAGTCGCTCCGTTCGGGCCGGTAAGTTCCTCTTTATTCAGGGCCAGAGTGGTGTCGCCCTCGACGGCGGCGGCTTCAGCGGCAAGGGGGATCCAGGCACGCAGACCGAGCAGGCGATGCAGAATGTCAGGGTGGTCGTCGAAGAAGCGGGTGGCCGCTTGGAGGACATCTGCAAGATCACGACGAACCTCACGGACGTGGCGTATCGATCTGCTGTCTATCCTGTTTTGGGAGAGCATCTGCGGGGCGTGCATCCCGTCTCGACGGGCCTGGTGATGAAGGCTCTGCCTCGTCCCGAGATGGATGTACTCGTCGACATCTTCGCCGTCATCGACTAGACCTCAATCGCGCCGACAGAGGTAAGTACCCCTCAGATTCTCAGCGAAGTCCCCGCAGCGTCATACAAGCACTAATGCAAAGGAGTATTGGGGGCGCAGTACCTCGGAGGCCAATTATCCCCTGCAGGCGCAAGACCCGCAGTATACTCCTATACGCCGATGCCGAACTTTTCTTCAAAATCCGTCCATATATTCGCCGGGATCTCCTGCGTCGCCGCGTCGTAGGCGTCCTGGAGTTGGTGCCGGTCGGCCGGGCCGCTCATGACGATGCCGTCGATCGGCGCGTCGAGGCAGAACTGCATGGCGAGGTGTTTGATGTCGACGTCTT
>DQLG01000258.1 GCA_015660315.1 Candidatus Latescibacterota bacterium | reverse complement strand
GACGCCATTTCGATTGAGAAAATGGAAAATGGTCACCGGATCTTAGGGGTTCATATTGCCGATGTAAGTCATTTTGTACAAGAGGGGACGGAGCTGGACAAGGAAGCAAAGGATCGAGCTACAAGTGTCTATTTATTGGATCGCGTAATCCACATGTTACCGGCGCGCCTAGCCGCCGAGATTTGCACCCTGGCACCGGGGGAAGACCGTTTGGCCATGTCTATTTTTATCGAAGTCGACGCCAACGGAGCCCTAGTTGATTACCGCATATGCGAATCGGTTATCCATAGTGCTGGGAGGCTGACATATGGACAGGTGCAAAGTGTTTTTGACGGCCGCTTAGAAGATGCTGGGCCGGCTGTAGATTTTACTGACGATCTCGCATTAATGCACCAGCTCGCCCAGCAGCGGACAAAAATTCGCCTGGAGCGGGGAGCTCTTGATTTTGCAATAGACCAAGCGCGCGTAGTGGTTGACGAAGAGAGTCGGCCCATCGCCTTGGGGCGCTATCCGCGTTGGGAGAGCCATCGGTTGATAGAAGAATTTATGCTCTTGGCGAATGAGTGTGTCGCTGATTACGCGCAACGCCGGCAATTGCCGGTGTTATATCGCATTCATCAGCCCCCGTCCTCAGCTGGCTTAGTAGAATTGGGCGGAATCGTTTCTTCGTTGCGGGTTGAACTGGGGCCCGATGACGAGGTGCGGCCGAAGGATCTTCAGCTGTTCCTGCGTCAGATCGCGGATAGGAAAGATGCTCCTCTGATTAACAAGCTAGTATTGAGAGCCATGTCGAGGGCGGAATATACACCCGGTAACTCTGGGCATTTTGGCTTAGCTTGTTCTTCCTACTTGCATTTTACTTCACCTATCCGTCGATATCCGGATTTATGGGTTCACCGGGTTATTAAAAGGTTCATCGCGGAGGAGAAAGAGAATGGTGCGATCGAAGCCGAAGCTTTACTGGGGTTGGGACGCTGGACTTCGGCTAGGGAGCGGCGAGCGGAAGAGGCTGAACGAATCTACATAAAAACCAAACAAATGCGCTATATGGAGCAATTTGTAGGAGAGCAATTTCCTGGAGTCGTTTCGGGGATTTTGCGCGGTGGATTTTTTGTGGAGGTCGGCGATTTTATGGTCGACGGTTTCTGTCTTATCCGCGACCTAGATGATTATTTTATTATGGATGAAAAAAGGCATCGGCTCGTTGGACGTCGGAGTGGGCGAGTTTTTGAATTGGGGACGCCGGTGAATGTTGTCGTTGCCGGTGTCGATTGGGCCGCGCGGGAAATGGATCTGGCGCTGGTAGAAGATGGAGAGACCGGCAAGAGAGGCAAGGATAAAGGAAAAAACAAAGGAAAAAGCAAAAGCAACAGCAAAAGAAAAAAGAGGTAGTAAGCCGAACCTCAACCCATAGACAACAAGGCCAATACCTTGTCGATCTCCTCTTCGGTATTGTAGAAATGCGGCGATAGGCGAATATACCCTGCTCTTTCAGTCCCCTGGATTCTATTGGCGAGCAAGAGATTATATAATTCCAAGGAAGGCAAGATAGGGTGTTTGAAGGTGACGATCCCAGATTTATGGCCGTCTTTCCTTGAGCTTAGAATCGAATATCCACGCCGTTCTAATCCGCAGCAAAGTCGGTCGGTAAGCATCAGGACTCGTTTTGAGATCGTGTCGATTCCTTGGGCTACAAGGAAGTCTGTCGCCGCCTTGAGTCCAGCGATGCCGGCAGTGTTTTGAGTCCCGCTTTCAAAACGCCGGGCATCTGGATGCGGTATTTGGTCATAGCTGAGGAAGTCATGAGCGGATTCTACGCTAGCCCAGCCGAGGCTTGATATATGCAATGCATCCAATGCATGTTGTGAGCAAAATAAATAGGCGCACCCCTCCGGGGCTAACATCCACTTGTGCCCATCGGCACAGAGCACGTCGATACCTGTTTCCTCGACATTAAGTGGCAATACCCCAAGGCTTTGAATTGCGTCGACGACAAAGAGAATGCCGTGGTCCTTACACAAGGCCGATAGGGCCTGTAAGTCGCTACGGTACCCAGCGAAAAATTGCACCGAACTGACACTTAAAACTCGTGTTTTTCTGTTGACAACTTCAGCAAAGTTTGCCGTTGAAAGCCGGCCAGACTCAGCTTCGACCCAGTTAATTTCAACACCTTTCGGTGCCTGGTTTAACCAGGGGTAGACATTTGCCGGGAACTCTCCACGGGCTAAAACTATATTATCACCAGGAGTCCAGTGAATCCCGTTGGCAACGGTGGAGATACCTTCGGTGGTATTCTTTTGAAAAGCGATTTGATGGGCTTGGCTACCTATAAGCTTGGCTCCACTGGCCCGCGCATCGACGTAGAGTTGGTTCCATGAGTCTATATGGGCTATGCCGTTGTATTCGACATCTGTAATAATCGCCCGCATTGCTGCGGCGGCGGGACGACAAACTGTTTTCCGTTATGGGAAATTGGCGACGAACAGCGGTAATATCCAAATAACATCCCTCCTGAAGGGATAATAGCCGTGACTGGTTTGTTCGTGAATTACCGATACCCGGATTGACCCTGTTGGGTGGGGCGGGTATTTTTAAGATTCAACTCAACCGAAGCACGATAATGATTAAGATAATAATATTGACAGTTTTTCTTTACGCTTGTTATGCCCTTTATCAGCGGCTCAAGTACTCGCTTGAATCTCGACAAGGGGAGGACGCATCCAACAAGCGAGAAGGAATTGATCCGAGTCAGGCGATAGATGCCGAATATAAGGTAATTGAAGACGGGCAAAAGGACGGCGAGAATGGCTAAGAAAGCCAGGGGTTTTAGCCCTGATGAGTTACTAGCTGAAATTAAACGTGGCGATATTGGGTCGTTCTATTTGTTGTATGGAGAAGAAGAATACGAACGCGAAGCAGTGGCGGCATCATTGATTGAAGCTTTAGCTCCAGTCCAAGCGCGAGATTTTAACCTCGATGTTGTCAGGGCGGAGCGATTTGAAGTATTAGATTTTCTTCATCTATATGAAGCATATCCAATGATGGCAGAGCATCGACTCGTCGTGCTACGGGATGCGCATAACCTGTCGGCTGATCAATGTCGCAGTCTTGAGCGGGTTTTAGCGAAACCGGCCGAGTCGACCAGGTTATTAGTGGTAGGGCAAAAGGTCGACATGCGCAGGAAGTTTTACCGGGAATTGACTCGCGAAGGTAGGGCAGTGGAATTTAAGCCGCCCTATGACAATCAGGTTCCGCAATGGATTCAGCGTTATGCAAAGCGCATGGGCATTCAAATAGAACCTGAGGCGGTGCAATTGCTCAGTCAATTCGTGGGGGCTAAGCCCAGGGAATTGGTCAGTGAACTTGAAAAGCTGGTCAGTTTTGCGGGGTTACCGATAAAGGTTTCAACTGTTGAACAGGTTGCAGGCATTACCAGGGGTGCCAGTGTTTTTGACCTTGCAGATGCCATTGGCAAGGGCCAAGAACGTAAAGCACAGCAATTGTTACACCAATTCCTCGGCCAGGGGGAAGAATCTACGCGTGCGGTGGCCATGATCGCTCGTCATTTCCAAATACTCATCAAAGCAAGGGCTCTAATGAGTAATTCGACCTCTAGGGATGAAATGGCTTCTGGATTAGGGGTGGCGCCTTTTTTTTTGCAGGGGTATATGGATCAGGCTAAAAGTCGTCCGACCTCTTGGTTTTGGGCTGGTCTTGGTGCTTTAAAGGAGGCTGATTGGCGATTGAAGTCGCAGGGGCGCCGACAGGAATATTTAATCTTAGACCTTTTAGTTGCACAATTGTGCGGAATTGCCCAAAAGCACTGAGGCTTGACAGTCCATGGTGCTGGAATTATGTTCAAACACAATATGCGGTGGTTGTAAGGTGCTGAAAACAAATGATTTGTTCAATATTTTAACTGAGTGATAAGGGGATGATGATGAGCGAACCTATTGCATTAACAGACGACAATTTTAGTGCTGAAGTGCTAGATTGCGATGTGCCTGTTTTGGTCGATTTTTGGGCGACATGGTGCGGGCCTTGTCGGATGATTGCGCCGATCGTTAAAGAATTGAGTGGTGAATACGAGGGCAAGGCCAAGGTTTGTAAGTTGGATGTCGATTCAGCGCAGAAAACAGCGGCAGAATTTGGTATCCGCAGTATCCCTACTTTGCTGATTTTTAAAGGAGGCAAAGTGGCCGATCAATTGATTGGGGCCGTTCCCAAGCAGCAAATCACTGAAAAGTTAGAGGCCTCATTATCCAATTGATTGGGTCGAGTGTGGTCTGACGGTGAGATTGACGAGAACACGACCCCTTGGGCCCATGCACAAGGGGTCGTTTTGCCTGTATTAGCGGGAGTTTAAACTATGCCTTCTGATCCATTCTGGAGCAATATCTTTCGCCGACGTGATAAAGAAGAGGCGGATATCTTCGATATATTGAAAAAAGTCCCCATATTCCAAGATTTGGGCAGACGGGAATTTAATAAAATAGAAAGTATCCTCCACCGTCGAAATTGGAATGCAGATGAGGTAATCATCAATGAGGGGGCCCCTGGGGTTGGCATGTATATCATTGTCGCTGGCGAAGTGCGGATTACGCAGGTCGGTGAGGATGGGGTTCAGCAGCAATTGGCGATTTTGACCGGCGGAGACTTCTTTGGCGAGCAAGCCCTGCTCGACGAATCACCGCGAACCGCTTCGGCATATGCGAGTGAGACTTGTAAAATCATTGGCTTTTTTCGACCTGACCTGCTCGAGTTGATAGAAAGCAATCCGCGATTGGGGTTGAAGATCGTAATGCGGCTTTCAAAAATGATATCGGTCCGCTTGCGGCGTACCAACCGGTTATTAAAAGAGGCGAGAATGCGGGTCAAACAGGTAGAGGAAGAAAGCAAAGGGGCAGAACTGGAGCAACGAGAAACCGAGGGTGAAGAGGCTGGGGCCATAAGTTCATGAATCAACAAATCAAGATCATCATCGGGTTGTTAGTAGCCGTGGCGGTGCTGTGGATCACCTATCAGATCCGCGGTGTTCTCGCTCCTTTCGGCTTGGCTTTCGTTTTGGCTTATGTTCTAGCTCCAATCGTCGATCGCATGGAAGGGCGTGGATTGGAGCGGACTTGGAGCATCCTGCTCGTTTTTGTTATGGCGTTTACAGGGTTGGGGTTTGGGGCTTTTAAGGTCGGAGACAAATTGACCGGTGAGATGGTCGAGTTGAGCGATGGTTTTATGCGCCGGGAGAAAATAGATAAATCCTTCGTTATAAGGAATAACCGTGAAAGTCCGTTAGTCGTAGAAAACATGGCTTGGGAGGACGTATCCGAGACACAGCCTTTTGCCCTGTTAAACATCAAGGATTTGCCTTTTGAGATTGAATCAGGTGGCCAGACTGAGGTGCAAATTCGCTTTGCCCCGCAAAGTCATGAGGCGTCTGAGAATGTGCTCTCCGTTCTCTATGGTCAAAATGAAAACGTTTATAGGGTCAGGGTATATGGAAATCGTGCGAATGACAACATAAATATTGGCCGTGGAAGCGAATCTGCCGGCGAAATGGAAGCCCTACCGGTTGTGTTTTCCCACAGTGGTATTGGTTTTGGAAGTGCCGGACCGAATATCGTGACTAAAGTCAGCGCAAAGGCATCAGAATTTAATACCTTTTTACAAGATATACTAGGTGTCGATTTCAATCTGCCCGCTTTGGTTAAAGAGCATGGAGAGCGTTTGACCCAGACCATGTTAGGGGGAACCACCGTTTTTATCGGCGGGGTAGTATCTGGTTTAACCTTTGTGGTTATTGTGCCTTTTGTGGCTTTTTTCTATCTCAAGGAGGGCAGGCGCCGTACCCGCACCCTGATAGAATTGGTGCCCAATGCCTATTTCGAGTTATGTCTAAATCTGCTCCATCAGATAAATGGCCAAATTGGCGGGTATATTCGTGGTCAAATTTTGGCGACGAGTGTTGTTTCTATTCTGGCGATTGGCGGTTTGACCTTGATAGAGGTGGAACATGCACTGCCGCTGGGTTTGTTGGCGGGCTTAGCTAATATGATTCCCTTTCTCGGCCCTTTGATCGGTTTCTTTGCCGCTTCAATTGCTGCGCTCGCGGCAGGGGGAGGATTAGGGGTCGTGGCCGAGATATTGGTCGTATTTTTGATCATTCAAATGATCGATAATGTGGTTATTCAACCGACTGTGGTTGCTAAAAGTGTAGAGATGCATCCACTGGTCATTCTTTTCGTAGTGATGGTGGGAAGTCAATTGATGGGAATTGTCGGTATGTTGATCGCAGTGCCGTTAACGGGAATCCTAAAAGTGAGTTCCCAAACCGTTTATGAAGGGGTAAGGGGATACCGTTTAGAATAGGTTGACAAATCGTAATATATGTGCTACTTAGTAACACCCACTTTTGCAATTCAAGGCCCTGTTCGGGCAGGAGGAAATGGTTAATTGGGTAGTTCAATGCATTTGGAAAGCGCCTTGGTTGGCGAATTAGCCGAACGCATAGGCGACGCCCGGAAAATCTACGGAACGGATAGCCCTTATGTAATAGGTATGATTTCCGTTATTGAATTGATCGCGAAAGGCGTTGATGGCGGCGCAGGTTTCAAACGGGAGTTGTTTGCCCAGTTGGTAGATCAGGGCGAGGAATCGTCGTTCTCGCGTTCGAATCAAGAGGGGGTAAATCCTAAGGGTGAGATGGTTAATTCCGGGGGCGGCGCGACTGGGGCGGCGCCGATTGACCTGGCTGAGAATACCTGGATAAAAGGCGCGGTTAAGTGGTTTAACAACGACAAGGGATATGGCTTTATTTCTACAGATAGCCATGTCGATGTTTTTGTTCACTGGCGTGATATTTCCTCATGGGATCGAAGTTTGACTCAGGGGGATGAAGTCGAATTTATGGTAACTCGTACGGCAAAGGGGTTTCAGGCGATCAATGTCATGAAAGCTGGCCAAGAAGAAAAGAGCAGTGAGGAAGATGTAAAAGAAAAACAGGCTACTGAAGTAAGTAAAACAGATGCAGGGCACGAGGATCTTGCGGCCGATAGCAGCCCAACTGATGGTGTTGAAGGAGCCGGGAACGATGATAGAAATATCGCATTCGGCGAAAACGACGATAGGTTCTAAGGGAATATGCCCAAAAAACCACGCAATGTTACATGCTCCTTCTGTGGCAAGGGAGTCGATCAGGTCGAGAAGATTATACAGGGGCCGTCGGTGCATATTTGCAATGAGTGTGTTGGGCTGTGCAATGAGGTGCTTGTAGAAGAAAACCAGCAGGAACCGAATCTAAACGGGAATCCGCTTCCTAAGCCGGTCGAGATAAAAGCTCATTTGGACGAGCACATAATCGGCCAGGAGCGTGCAAAAAAAGCGCTTTCAGTTGCTGTTTATAATCACTACAAGCGCGTGTATTCAGGGGTAACCGACGTAGAACTGACAAAGAGTAATATTTTACTCATAGGTCCCACCGGCGTTGGCAAGACGCTGTTGGCGGAGACGCTTGCTCGTGTCTTGGAAGTACCCTTTGCGATTGTCGATGCTACTGTATTAACCGAGGCTGGTTATGTCGGTGAGGATGTCGAAAATATTTTGGTGCGGATTCTGCAAGCTGCAGATTACGACGTTAGCCAGGCCGAACGGGGCATCCTATTCATCGACGAAGTCGATAAGATTGCTCGCAAATCCGGCAATCCCTCGATCACGCGTGATGTATCGGGCGAAGGTGTACAACAGGAATTGCTAAAGATCTTAGAGGGTACAGTCTCTGGTGTCCCACCGAAGGGCGGACGGAAACACCCTGAGCAGCCTTTGGTACAGATAAACACCAAAAATATCCTCTTTATCTGTGGTGGGGCCTATGATGGTCTAGATAAAATCATCAGCCATCGCATCGGCACGCGTTCAATGGGTTTTGGTAGCAATACTGAAAACCAAGTCGAAATCGACGAAAATAATTTATTGCCGCGAGTGGAGCCGGAGGACTTGATTCAGTTCGGCCTGATCCCAGAATTGATAGGGCGCTTGCCCGTTGTCGGAACCTTGCACCCGTTGAGCGATGCAGCACTGTTGGATATTCTGGTCAAGCCGAAAAATGCATTGATCAAACAGTATCAAAAGTTGTTTGAGATCGACGGTGTGGATTTGAGGTTTGAGGATGGGGCCTTGGAGAAAGTTGTGGAGTTGACGCAAGGGAAGGCAATGGGTGCACGGGGATTGAGGGCAGTGCTCGAAACGGTCATGTTCGAGATCATGTACGAACTCCCAGCCAGAAACGATGTAAATGAATGTGTGATCACGAGGGAGTTTATTGAGGATAAGGCTCCTCCGACATTTATATACGATAAAAAAAGAGCGTGATTTCCTAAGTTGAATTTGATGTTTGATATTGCCCTCTTCCTGTAGTGTTCATGCTGCCGGAGGGGGCTTTTTTATGCGAGGTCCGATGAGCGAAGAAAGGTATCCGGCGAGAACGAAGTGGTCGCATAGATCTGTGGCTGAGGCCGGGGGCGGTGAAGTGGCCATACGGGGTCGGCTGCTGCGTCTAGAGGGTGGTCGGGGGATATTGAGAGACCAATCCGGAGAGATCGATATTGTATTTGGCATATCATATAATGGGATAAAAACTGGGGACATCGCCGAATTGTTAGGGGTTGTTGAAGGCGGGGTGTTGCGAGTCGCTGAATTTCGAGTGCTGGCCCCTGCGGGCGATACTTGGGATCGAGGCGATTGGGCGCGGTTTAACGCAGATGCATCCGGACTACGGGACAACCTGACTCTGCGCGCGGCTATAGTAGATGCGGTCCAACAGTTTTTTTCTGCCCGAGGGTTTCTCGCAGTCGATACGCCAATACTTATACGCGGATCGGCGCAAGAAGAAGAAATTCAGCTTTTTGCGACTGAGTATCGAGAGGGAAAAACGGTCGAGTCTGTTTTTCTCGCACCATCACCTGAGTTGCATATGAAGCGTTTGTTGGGTATTGGTATGGAGCGTATTTACCAGATTACCCGTTCATTTCGCAATGGCGAAATTGGGTCGCTGCACAATCCCGAATTCACGCTTTTGGAATGGTATCGAGCTTATGGCAGTTATGAAGAAATAATGGACGATGTTGAGTGTTTGCTCGTATATGTTGCCGAAAAAACTACGGGAGAGTCGAGGGTTTTTAGACAGGGGAAGCAGATAGAGCTATCATCTTGGAAGCGGATAAGTGTGCACGAGGCTTTCTTGCGATGGGCCAATATTGACCTCGGGCTTTGCAACGAGGCGGAACAGCTATTTCTTCGGGCGAATGAACTCGGTTATGGCAGCGCGAACCCCGAAGATACTTGGGCGGATTTGTTCCATAAGATACTCGTGGAAGTGGTCGAACCCGAATTGGCATGTTTGGGGGCTGTGCACCTTGTGGATTACCCTAGGCAACTAGCTGCACTGGCAAAACAGAAAGAGGGGCAACCTGCTGTGGTTGAACGGGCGGAGGCGTATATCGGCGGGGTGGAATTGACGAACGGATATACGGAATTAAACGATCCTGCTGAACAACGCAGGCGTTTTGCTCAAAGCAATCGGCGCTCAGCAGTTGATAGGGTGCCGGCTGACGAAGACTTCCTCGTTGCTATGGAGCGTGGATTTCCCCCCGCAGGAGGGGTCGCACTCGGTATCGACCGTTTGCTTATGTTGATAGCAGGAGCAGATAGCTTGGATGAGGTGATTGCTTTCCCAGCGGTGGGCTAATTTGCTACATCTGTTGATACGCGATCATGCTCTGAGAGCAATAGGGCGTCGATTAGGCCAAAGTCAATGGCTTCTTCGGGTGATAGAAAGTAGTCGCGTTCGGTCACTAATTCGATGCGTTCTAAAGATTGGCCGGAATCTTGCACGATGATCTGATTGAGCCGGTTGCGCCATTCCATGATCTCTCGGGCGTGTATTTCTATGTCCGAAGCCTGGCCATGTACGCCTCCCCAGGGTTGGTGCAGCATCAACCGGGAATGGGATAGGGCATGACGTTTGCCCTTGGCGCCGCCAGCGAGCAGGATCGCGCTCATACTATAGGCTTGGCCGATGCAAAGGGTCGCCACATCGCATGGGATATATTTCATTGTGTCGTAGATCGCCAGCCCTGCGGTGAGACTGCCGCCCGGGCTGTTGATATAGAGTGAAATGTCTTTCTTGGGGTCTTCCGATGTCAGAAAGAGTAATTGCGCTACGATGAGGTTGGCTTCGTGGTCGTCTATTGGAGTGCCAATAAAGATGATCCGTTCCTTAAGTAGGCGGGAGAAGATATCATAGGCACGCTCTCCGCGGCCGGTTTCCTCGATAACTGTGGGTACGATTGCCATAGATTATTTAGTCGCGTATGGGTGAGTGAAAGAGTTGCGTATAGGTGAGTGAAATTGCATAGAATTACTATACGCGATACCTACTTTAGTGTCAATGGGATGTGGACGACCATGGACTAATCGTGTTTCGTTGACAGTGTAATCCACTCACTTTAAATTGTGGCTTAAACTCCGTTGTATCCCTGTATTACCATAGAAAAATCATGTGTAAAACCTTAACGTTATCGGTGAGGACCTTAGCCATGGTGGAGGTTATTTAGGCTTTATGCTGGTAGGCATTACAGGGGGGATCGGTTCGGGAAAATCCGCTTTCTCGGAATTGCTAGTTGATCGCGGCGCGCTCGGTGTCGATGCCGATCTGGTCGCCCGGGAAGTGGCGGATGATCTAGCTGTTATCCAGCAGTTGAAAGAGGCTTTTGGCGAAGATCTGCTCGATAATGAGGGGAAGTTGGATCGGCGTGAGTTGGGCCGAAGAGCATTTGTATCTGAGCGGGGTAGTCAGCGACTTGAGGAGATCATGCGGCCTCCGTTGGCGCACGCGATATGGCGCAAACTTGAACAGGCCTTGCAGAGCGCTGGTAGTGGGCTCGTCGTATTTGATGCATCGCTGATTTACGAGTGGGGTTCCGAGGCGCGTTTTGATCGAATCGTGGTAGTGGATGCCGATGAGGAAATACGCGTGTCGAGGGCGTTGGCGCGTGGCGGTTTGCAAGAGGCAGAGATAAGGGAGCGGATGGCGCGGCAGATGGACCCCTTAGAAAAAAAAGCGCGTGCCGACTATGTCGTCGATAATAATGGGAACCTAGGCGATCTTGCGGTGCAAGCCAATCGATTGTGGGGGGAATTAACCCTCGTAGCAAAGGAGATATAGCAATGGGGGTAGAGGCGGCACAATTACGACGAACTCCCCTATATGGAGCCGTGATCGCAGCTAGTGGGCGCATGGTGCCATTTGGAGGGTGGGAGATGCCCGTGCAGTTCGAGGGCATTGGGGTTGAACACAGGGCAGTTCGCGAGCAAGCTGGTTTGTTCGATATTTCGCATATGGGGCAATTCCTGCTCGCAGGGGAGAGTGCTGCGGAGTTTCTCGATTATCTGCTCCCCGGAAGAATCAGCCAATTGCTTATTGGCCAAATGCTCTATGCGCCGATGTGCAATGAAGAAGGAGGGTGCATTGACGATGCAGTGGTCTATCGGTTGGCTGGGCGTGAATTCCTATTGGTGGTCAATGCCAGTAGGATCTATGATGATTGGAATTGGATCGCCAGGTGGGCGACGAGAAAAACAAGGTTGCAAATTGATAATTTGAGCGATAAAAAGGCGATGTTGGCGGTGCAGGGGCCCGAGGCCGGACGAATAGTAACAACAATCGCTGGAGCTGAAGTGGGCGATTTGCGCTATTATCATTGCATGCAAGTCGAGATCGAAGGAGCTGACGTGTTGGTCAGCCGAAATGGCTATACGGGTGAGGACGGTTTTGAGATAATATGCGATGTAGAACGTGCCAATGAATTGTGGACTCATTTCATCGCGACTGGAGCTCTCCCGTGCGGTTTAGGGGCACGGGATACTTTGCGCACGGAAATGGGTTTTTGCCTCTATGGCCATGAACTGACCGAAGAGGTCAGCCCCTTGCAGGCGGGACTGGGCTGGACGATAGATAGGGACAAAGATTTTATTGGAGCGAAGGCTTTGTCCGATCAACGCAAAAAGGGTGACTATCGTAGGTTGAGGGGATTTCGCCTGTTGGAAAGAGGCATTCCCCGTCCCGATTACTTGGTCGTTGATGGACAAGGCAAAGCGATTGGAAAGGTGACGAGTGGGACTCATTCGCCAACACTTGAGCAAGGGATTGGCCTAGCCTATTTAGACCGCGGGTCTGCTAAAGTCGGCACCCAGATCTATATTGATATGCGGGGCAAAAGGAGATTGGCCGAAGTGGTAAAACTACCGTTTGTGCCTTCTGGTGTTAAGAGGGTGAATTAAGGAGAAGGGCGATGTCTGACGGTTTGTACGATGAAGATTCGTTTGTCCGCCGGCACAATGGACCGAGGGGGGACGATGTGACAGCGATGCTCAGGGCGGTCGGTGTAGACGATTTACATCAGCTTATCGCAGAGACTGTTCCGGGGTCGATCAGGATGCAAGGCGAGTTGGAACTCGGTGATGCGGTGGGGGAGTATGAGTTATTGCAGAAGTTGCGGGTCTTGGCGGCAAAGAACAGTGCCTGTCACAGCTATATCGGCATGGGCTATTCTCGCTGTATAACTCCACCGGTTATACAGCGCAATATTTTAGAGAATCCCGGCTGGTACACGCAATATACCCCATATCAATCCGAAATTGCTCAAGGTCGGCTCGAAGCGCTATTGAACTTCCAAACCATGGTATGCGATCTGACGGGCTTTGAATTGAGCAATGCTTCCTTACTAGATGAAGCTACAGCAGCTGCCGAAGCTTTGTCGATGCTCAGAGCAGTACAGAAGAAAAATCAAAGCAATCGCGTATTCGTTTCCGCTGCTTGCCATCCGCAAACGATCGCCGTAGTCCAGGTCAGGGCGGCAGCCCGTGGATGGGAGGTGGTTGTCGGCGATCATCGCGAATACGATTTCAACGGCGGGGTATTTGCGGCTCTGCTTCAATATCCAGCAACGGATGGAGCCCTATGGGAATACGAGGATTTTTGTACTCGGGCCCATGATCAGCAAACCTTGGTATGCGTAGCTACTGACCTGCTCGCCTTATGCTTGTTGCGACCACCGGGGGAATATGGGGCTGATGCCGCGGTGGGCAGTAGTCAGCGATTGGGAATGCCCATGGGGTATGGTGGCCCACATGCGGCGTTCCTCGCGACTCGGGCGGAGTATCGTCGCCAAGTGCCAGGGCGCATAATTGGTATCAGCGAAGATGTCCAGGGTAAGCCGGCTTTGCGGATGGCGTTGCAAACTCGAGAGCAGCATATCAAGAGGGAAAAGGCGACCAGTAACATATGTACAGCTCAAGTCTTGCCTGCAGTTGTGGTCAGCATGTACGGGGTTTATCATGGTCCGGAGGGGTTGCAAGGGATCGCCAATAAGATACATGGGCTAACTGTGCAATTGGCCCAAGGGCTTGAACGCGCAGGTTGCCAAGTCGTACATAACCGGTTTTTCGATACGCTTAGAGTGGCTGTTGGTACGCAGGCCGTGGAGATTATGCAGCAAGCTCGGGAGGTGGGGATCAACTTTCGCGATTTTGGGGAAGGGGATTTGCTCATTGCGCTTAACGAAGCGACGCAAGGCACCGACTTGGCGCAAATTCTGAAATTATTCGGGGGCGAGGTTTTTGCAGGCGAAACTGAAGCAGCAGTTGCCCTGGATCCGGCCCAGGTGCGCCAATCAGGTTTTATGGAGCACCCTGTTTTTGCCAAGTATCATTCCGAAACCGAAATCTTGCGTTATATGCATCGGCTTGAATCGAAGGATTTATCCCTGGTCCATTCGATGATACCGCTTGGATCTTGTACTATGAAACTCAACGCAACGGCGGAAATGATGCCGATAACCTGGCCTGAATTCGCAGATGTGCATCCCTTCGCACCGGTAGACCAGGCTAGGGGGTATGCCGAGGTCTTAAATGAACTCGAGTACATGTTGCGCGAAATTACCGGATTTCAAGGTGTGTCCCTGCAACCGAACGCGGGATCGCAGGGTGAATATGCCGGTTTGCTCATCGTGCGGAAATACCACCAGACCAAAGGGGAAGGCCAGCGCGATATCTGCCTAATCCCGGCTTCCGCCCACGGTACGAACCCGGCGAGCGCGGTGATGGCGGGGTTGCGGGTCGTCGTTGTCGCATGTGACGAGCAGGGAAATATTGACCTCGAGGACCTGCGGGCTAAAACGGTTGAATATAGCGAACGTCTTGCGGTGTTGATGGTCACTTATCCTTCGACGCACGGCGTTTTCGAAGAGGAAATTCGCCAGATTTGCACCGCGGTGCATGAAGTGGGAGGCCAGGTCTATATGGACGGAGCGAATATGAATGCTCTGGTAGGGCTGTGCCGACCGGCGGAAATCGGCGTCGACATCTGCCATTTAAATTTGCATAAAACCTTTTGCATTCCACACGGCGGCGGGGGACCGGGTATGGGGCCTATAGGTGTTGCAGGACATCTCGTGGGTTTTTTACCGAATCACCCGATGGTCGAAATGGGGGGGGAATCTTCGATTGGGCCTATTGCTGCAGCCCCATGGAGCAGCGCATCGATACTATTGATTTCATGGTCGTATTTGAAACTGATGGGCAATGGGGTAATCGAGGCGACTAAAATGGCTATTCTCAATGCCAATTATATGAGCAGTCTTCTTGAGCCGTATTATCCGATTCTTTACAAAGGCCGCAAGGGCCGCGTCGCTCACGAATGTATATTGGATCTGCGTTGGGCGCAGGATGCGGCCGGAATCAGTGTTGAAGACGTGGCCAAAAGGTTAATCGATTATGGTTTTCACGCACCGACCGTTTCTTTTCCCGTCGCCGGTACGCTTATGGTCGAACCGACCGAAAGCGAAGGCAAAGCCGAGATCGATCGTTTTTGCGAGGCGATGATATCTATCCGCGAGGAGATTCGGCAAATCGAGAATGGGGTGTACGGTCGGGATGACAATCCAATCGTACACGCCCCACACCCTCTTGATGTCGTGTTGGCGGAGGACTGGAATAGGCCTTACTCTAGGGAGGTTGCTGCCCGGCCAGCACCCTGGCTTTTCGAAAGCAAATTTTGGCCGGCGGTAGGGCGTTTGGATAACGCTCGCGGGGATCGAAATCTGGTCTGTTCTTGCCCCGCGGTCGAAGATTATTGAAAATTGAAAGAGGAGTGATGGATGGCTAAGAAGCGCGCGATGATAACTGGAATTACCGGTCAAGATGGGTCATACCTGGCCGAATTCTTGTTGGAGAAGGATTATGAAGTTTTCGGGCTGATACGTCGTAGCAGCACGGTTAACTTCGAACGGATCAGTCACCTGCAAGACAAGGTCGAACTGATCTCGGGCGATCTATTGGACCAGAAATCCCTAGTTACGGCATTGCAGACGGCTAAGCCACATGAAGTATACAACCTTGGCGCGCAATCTTTTGTGCCGGCTTCGTGGGAGCAGCCGATGCTGACGGGGGAAATTACCGGTCTTGGCGTTACCCGTATATTGGAAGCCATACGCACGACCGATGAGAAAATTCGCTTTTACCAGGCCAGCACCAGTGAGTTATTTGGCAAAGCACAAGAAACCCCGCAGAGCGAAACGACTCCTTTTTATCCTCGATCGCCTTATGGCGTGTCTAAACTCTACGCGCACTGGATCACGATAAACTATCGCGAGAGCTTTGATATGTTCGCATGTGCTGGGATCCTTTTTAATCACGAATCCCCTCGTCGTGGTTTTGAATTCGTCACTCGTAAAATTACCCACGCAGTAGCCCGTATCAAGCACGGTATAGACGAGGAATTGCGTTTGGGTAACCTCGATGCGCGCCGTGATTGGGGGTTTGCCGGCGATTTTGTTCAGGCGATGTGGTTAATGCTGCAACAGGACAAACCCGATGATTTTGTTATTGCCACCGGCGAAACTAGGACGATCCGCGAGTTCTGCCAAGTCGCCTTTGACTGGGCGGGTTTGGATTGGGAAAAATACGTGGTAATCGACGAGCGCTTTTTCCGCCCGGCTGAGGTCAATATCCTCTT
>DQLG01000392.1 GCA_015660315.1 Candidatus Latescibacterota bacterium | reverse complement strand
GGTGAGGGTTCTAAGAACCTGCAGGGGGCCGAGGGGATTTTTACGCGGTTGATTGAGGCCGAGTTTGATCGTGGCACTTGGGTTGCGGCGCTAGGCGGGGGTGTGGTCGGCGATATGTCGGGTTTTGTCGCATCGACGTATCTGCGCGGCATTCCCTGTGTACAGGTGCCGACAACCATCGTGTCGCAGGTCGATTCGAGCATCGGCGGCAAGACGGGGGTCAACCACGCGCTGGGCAAGAATTTGATCGGGGCCTTCTTCCAGCCGCGTCTAGTCCTTATCGATACGGATGTCTTGCGTTCGCTGCCGCGGCGGGAAGTCGTCGCGGGTATGGCCGAGGTGGTCAAACACGCGCTGATTCGCGACGAGGAACTCTTTTGCTTTTTGGAGGACCGTCTTGACGAGGTTGTGGCGATGGAACTAGACGCGGAGACGTTGGATTGGCTTATTGCTCGCAATGTCGGGATCAAGGCCGCGGTGGTTGCGGAGGACGAAAAGGAGGGGGGGCTGCGCGCGATCCTCAATTACGGCCATACGATAGGCCATGCGATCGAGGCGGCTACCGACTACACTCGCTACAAACACGGTGAGGCCGTAATTCTGGGATTGATCGGCGCGGGAGAAATTGCGCGGCGGGAAGGGTTGTGGCCAGAAGAGGAAAGGCGTCGGCAGGATGCGTTGCTGGAGCGTCTTGGAGTGCCCGAAGGGCTGGCGGAGGTAGGGGCCGAGCGGATTTTGGAGCGGACCAAAGCGGATAAAAAGCGAGTGGACGGGCGGTTGAGGTTGATATTGGGTCGGCGGGTTGGGGAGGTGGAGATTGTGGAGGGGGTGGAGGATGATGCGGTGCTGTCGGGGATTGAGTACGTGCAGCAGAGGTACTGAGAAAATGTGCGTGTGGACGGGCAGGGCGAGGAGATCCTCTTCGCTCATGTCGCTGAACTCTTAGAGTTCGCGCCCTGCGGGAGCTCGTATCACATCCTGTGAAACACCGAGGAGGTTTACCCGATTTAGCTGTCCTGCAAAATCGGGTAAACAAGCCGCTACGAGAATATCCTCGCCCTGCCCTCTAGTAATGCAGTAATGTACACTGGAACACCAGTCTTTCGAATGAGTGGGATTAATCCACGGAAAGCTCGATTTATGAGTAAAAAAGAGCCGCAGAAGGTGCATCTGGTCAGCTTGGGGTGTCCGAAGAATACGGTGGATTCCGAGCGAATGTTGGGACTTTTGCAGGGCAATGCGTATGAGATGACCGAGGCGGCGGCAGAGGCGGACGTGGTGGTGGTCAATACCTGTGGTTTTATCGGGCCGGCGAAGGAGGAGTCGATCGAGGCAATTATGGACGCTCACCGGCTCAAAGAGGAGGGCAGGTGCAAGGGGGTGGTCGTCACCGGCTGTCTTTCGACGCGTTATTACGAAGAATTGGAACAGGAGTTGGTGGAGGCCGATAAGTTGTTGACAATTGACGACGAGGTCGATATCGTGCGGCATGTCGACGAAGTTTTGGGCGTAGAGCGGCCGGAATATCTGTCTAACTTGCCCAGGACATCGCTGACGCCCAAGCATTGGTCTTATCTGCGCATCTCGGACGGCTGTGACCACCAGTGTGCCTTTTGCGCCATCCCGTCGATCCGCGGTCGGCATAAGAGCGAGTCGGTCGAGCAGTTGGTGGAGGAGGCCGAGCGGCTGGCGGCTGGCGGGGTGCGGGAACTGGTGTTGGTCTCGCAGGACTCGGTGCGCTACGGAGCAGATCTCTACGGTCGGCCGCAGTTGGTGCGCCTACTGGAGGCATTGGCCGGGGTGGAAGGAATCGAGTGGATGCGGCTGATGTACACCTATCCGGCCTTCTGGACCGAAGAGATGATCGATTTCTACGCGTCGTGCGAAAAAATGTGCAACTATATCGATATGCCGTTGCAGCATATCGCCGATCCGGTGCTCAAGCGTATGAAGCGGGCGACGACCCACAAAAAGACGGTCGATCTCTTAACCCGGCTCCGGGGGAGGCTGCCGGGCGTTGGCTTGCGCTCGACCTTTATCCTCGGTTTTCCCGGCGAGACCGATGAGGATTTCGACGAGCTGCTTGCGTTTGTCGAAGAGACGCGTTTCGACCACGTCTCGGGTTTTCTCTACTCGCCGGAAGAGGGTACTTCCGCCTTTGTGCTCGGCGATGACGTGGATGCGTCGGTCAAAGAGGCCCGCTATAGTGAACTGACGCAATTGCATGAGCGGATCGCCACCGAAAAAAATGACGCCCTTATCGGCACGCGGCAGACTGTGCTGGTCGATGATAGGGACGACGAGGTCTATTACGCGCGCATGGAGCGCGACGCGCCGGAGATCGACGGCCAGGTCGTCATCGACGAGGGCGAGGCCGAAGTGGGCTCCTTCATCGAAGTGGAAATCACCGATGCCACGCCCTATGACCTCAACGGTCGCGTGGTGGGCAAGCCGCATTGAGCATGAATAAGAAGAAACCGAGTGACATACAGATAGACCGCCATGCGGGCGAATTGGTAATTCTCTGGCGTGACGGCAGCGAGGGCCGTTATGCATTGGAGGAGTTAAGGCGCGGATGTCCTTGTGCCCAGTGTAGGGAAGCGCGTGGTGAGGGTGACGGAGTGAACGCGGGTGGGTTGACGCTATTGAACCCGGAGGCTATTTCGGCGACGGCGGCAGTGAGGGGATTCAGCCAGGTCGGACGCTATGGGATTCGCATCGAATGGGAAGACGGGCACGACCACGGCATTTATACCTTTGAGTTTTTTCGTGAGGTGGACGCTGGAGGGTAGGAGTTGGGGGCGCTTTGCAGACCTGCCTCTATGATTAAGCGCTGGCCGGCTGAGAATTAAACTTTTCGGTCGGGCCTCAAATATTGGAAAAGATAACCACCCTTGCGGGTGGTTTTTTTATGCCGCTTGACGTGTTTGCACGTCGCGAGGGGCGCGGGCTATCCATTGTTCTAAGACCATAAGGGCTATGGCTAAGAGCAGGAATTCGCGCCAGAATTCGCGACCGTAGCGATTGCCCAAGACGGCGAGACGGAGGTCGTCGTTGGGGTGCAGGAAGTGCAGGTCGGCACCTGCAAATAGGTTGCGGACCCGCTCGGTATCGATGGGGGTGAGATCGGATTCGCGAGTGTCCAGGTTGACGGCGAAAAGATCTATTATCTCTCCTTCGGCTCGCAGGCGCCAGATACCAGCCTCGTGGACCGAGGGGATTTTCCATAGGTACTGGCTGCCGACGCGCTCGGATTCGAGGCGCAGGCGTTCTCCCGAGGGCGTTTCGGCTTCGATGGCTGCTTCGAGCTCGACACCGCTCAGGCGGCGGTAGAGGGTCTCTCCAACGAGGTAGGAGGTTCGGCGGTCCGGTGGCAGGCTCAGTTCGCGTACGAGCCGGTGCAGCATGGGGGCGAAGAGGCCGTGCAGGTGCAAGTCGCTCCACTGTGGGTCGAGGGGGAAGGCGGAGAGCGCAGTGCGGCCTTGCTCTTTCCAGGCCATGGCCATGGCGAGTTGTCCGTCGGTGAAGCGGACCAAGGGCAGGAGGTCGGTTGTGGGATCCATCGCGAAACTGGCGTAGAAGCGGGGCTGGTCGGCCGTGCGGTCGGAAAGCAGATTGGCGAAAAGCGGGTGGTGCGGTTCTGTCGGGTCGAGGGTTTGGTAGGTCTCCGCGTCCTGTGGGGTGCCGATGAGTTCCTTGAAGCG
>DQLG01000152.1 GCA_015660315.1 Candidatus Latescibacterota bacterium | reverse complement strand
TGTTCGAGTGCGGTTTGTGTCACGTTTTGTTTCCTCTTGAGTATGCTTCTTACTACTTATTATCGGCGGCGACGACGAAAAGGCTATTCTTTTTTTATATATCATAAAATATTGTTTTATATGACTTTATGTTATTTTTGCTGACATTGTTATGGGTTTTGTGTTAACTGGGCATAAAAGGAAAGCGCGTATGGCCAAAGAGCAAAAACGCAAAAAAGGGCGGCGACGCGGTGCGACCGCTAGGCAAATGCCGATTTAGGCGCAGATCTTGCGTTGCTGGGGCCGACGGCGGCCGAGGTCTATACAACCTGGTGTCGCGAGCACGGCTTTACTGCCGCGCTCAACAAAAGTTGGCAGGAGAGGCGGCAGGAGCGTGCGATCTATGAGCAAGACCAGCAGGCTCGGCAAGCTAGCTGAAGATGCGATGATGGGGTCGATATCAAAGAGTCGGAGCTGGATGATCTAAGGGGCTATCAGGAGTGGGGCCGCAACAGGATTTGGGCGATTCGATCGCATAAGAGCCCGGCCCAGCGCAGCAAGGAAGTGCTAGCGGGCAGATTCGCCGGTGATCGGGTTGGATCCCATGGCGTGGCGGCCTGTCAGAACAACCTGCTTCCTCTCGGGCAGTGGGTGGAAGTGGCTGGCGCAAATATCTCGTACCAGTTGCTCCATCACGTTGCCTTTGAAGAAAGCCCCAGAACCACGCACCTGAGCAGCTAGCTCGACGGTGGCGATAGCCGCGTTGACGATGTTGGTCTTGCGGCTGAGCATCTGGTTGACGATGTCCATACTGGGCTTGAAGTCGTGGTGGTTGTTCAGACGCTTTATGCTGCCATGACAGTCCTGAACGATGGCGAGCTTCTCCAGAGCCCCCAGAGCGCCAGCAGCGTTGTCGCCCTTCTTCTTGGCCGCTGCGGCTTCTGCCGGCGATGCCAACGTATGCCGGCATGATGAGTGGCAGTGCGGTCGGACCACGCTCCAAATCTTGTGCCATTGGTCAGCCGGGCGACGAGCCGCGATGGATGCGTCTGGAACAAACACATCCTTGAGGAAGACGTCGTGTGAACCGGTGCCACGCATTCCAATGGTGTTCCAGTTGTCGCCCACACTTAAGCCTTCGGCGCTCTTCAGTACGACGAAGTGCAGAACCTCGGGGCCGTCCTCGCCGCCTTCGAACCGGATACTGGTAGCGAAGATGTGTGCGCCGGGAACGCCACTGCGGCAGCGCTTGTGTGCGTTGACTTTGTCGCGGCTTTCTACCTTCTCGGCGGTTCCGTTGGCGCCGGTGCCGGCCATATGGTAATAGTGTACTACGTTATTAGGATCTGTTAGAAATGGTTATAGACATGGGTCTATATTCTATCGTAATGTCCTCATCGGACGTGAGTTTCGGGGTTGTTTTGAATGTACTTGTCGGGATTTACCACGGCCACTGCTGCCGGATCACCAGTTTCGATGCCTTTGAGCAACATGCAAATCTGATCTTTTTTATTTCAATTCATGGATAACTAAATATAGCCCAGATCCGCTTAGCGATCCCAGCTATAGTGGCCGATAAATTCTCGTAAGGCGGGATCCTCTAAAGAGAGCGGCCCGAGCCAAGTGCTCAGTCGCTGGCGTTTCCACCAGGCGCCGGTTTTATCGTCGGCTGCGGTGAATTCATAATCATATAAATCGGCTTGGATATAGGCCGGCGCTTTGCCGTCAAAGGGATCGTGCTCGATCAGACTCAAAGCGCCCTCGTTTCCCTGCAGCAACTTATAGATGAAATGCACCAGCCAGGGGTTGCTCTTGTAGTCGGACATCGCCGCGAACCAAATCTGCCAGTCCAGCCGGTAGTGATAGGGTGAGACTACGGCGGGCATGCGGTCGCCGTCGCCGGGTTTGGCCTTAAACTGGTATTCGTACCAACGCGCGTTAGGGTCGGCGGGATGATCGTTGGTGCCCTTGAGGATGATTTCGCGGCGTTGTTTGCCGATGTGGCCGAAGGCGCCGTAGGTGTTGACTAGGTGCAGCGGATCATAAGAACGGTTCATGGCCTGTTGTGGCGAGACCATATTCTGTATTGGGGCGGCGCTCAGGTAGAATACGAGGATGCACAGGCCATAGACGCCGACGCGGCGGATGTGGCCCATCTCGGCGGGCGGGTCGCGCTGGATAAAGTTGGTGAGTCGATTGGGGAGAATGCGTTCGAGTGCATGGTCGTCGAAGCATGGGATACATAGGGCGATGGTCAGCCAGTTGAACCAGGACAGATTGCCGCTGAGAATGAGCAGGACCTGGAAGCCGATCAGGATCAGGCCGGCGAGGTGGCGCAGGCGGCGCGGGCTAAAGATTAAGAAGGGCACCAATAGCTCGATTATATGGGTCGAGAGTACGCTGAGCTTGTGGAAGAGGGCGGGCAAGTGGTGCAAATACCAGCTCAGGGGATTGGGAATGGGTTGGGTCTGATAGTGATAGCACATACAAGTCAGATCGAGCCAGCAGGCGTCGCCGCGGATTTTGATCAGACCGGCGCCGAAGATGACGCGGAAGAGCACCCAGCGGTAGAGCCACATTAGCGCCGCTGGCGACGGGGCTTGGTGCTGTCTTAGCGGGGCCAAAAAGATCGCTAGGAAGCCGCTTTCCAATAGCAGGATCTCCCAACCGTAACCGTAAAAAATCTGGCCGACCTGGTTAAAGGACAGATAAATCACCCACAGCGCGGCAAGTTGTAGGACGTGGCTTATGCCTAACAGCAATAAGACCGAGAGCAATAAGCCCAGATGGCAAAGGGCCATCATCGTTTCGTCACTGGCATCGAACCAGAATAACGTCGGCAGTCGGGCCCAGGCGGTGGCGCCGTCGCCGAAGTAGTGCAAGGTTTTTTCTAGGAAAAGCTGGACGGGCAGCAGGCCGTCGGAGCCGAGTAGGGGGCCGAGTTGGTTGGCCAGGGATAGGAAGGCGAGCGTGTAGATCAGACCGAGGAAGCGCAGGAAGATAAAGCTGGTGAGCCGGTAGGATCCCG
>DQLG01000060.1 GCA_015660315.1 Candidatus Latescibacterota bacterium | reverse complement strand
TTATCACGACGGCCGAGAGTGGTTTCAATTACAATATCACGGCGACGACGGAAGATCCCAGGGCTCGCGAAAGTGCGACAGCGCCCTGGAATATGCGCGTGGATCTTCGCTTTAATCGCGGTATTAGCTTCAGCGGCTATAAGCTCGGCGCATTTTTAGAGGTCCGCAATCTAATGGATCGTACGAATATTCTAACCTTCGACAACCGCAATATACCGAGTACGACCAAATGGGAAGAAGACGGAGATCCCACGGGTGATCTAAACCGGGCCTTCACTCGTGAGAGTCAGGCCATATATGATATTCCCCGGATGGCCAACCTCGGCATAACGGTAGACTTCTAGGAGGATTTGAAAATGACTGGACGCAAAGGAAGAGTGTTGCTGTTTATGGCAGCCTCGCTCATGGTCGTGGCCGGTGGGGTTGCCGCCAAGGAGGGGGGCGTCTTTACCGCCGGTGACATCTGGGAGTCGTTCCTGCCTAGCAATGCAGGACGCTATTATGGTGCAGAGGTGGATAATCCGCTCAAGAGCTATAATCTGTTCCGCATCGGCAATTGGGATCGCCAGTGGACTACGCCGACACAGATGTATCCCGGTGGCGAGAATTTGCATATGCCGTGGGGACAGGATCTACAGATGTCAGAATACAGTTCGGACGAGATCAATAATTTTACTGACTCAACGGCTCCAAGGGCTAAACAATATTTACACGGTTTCTACACTAATAATTTGGCTGGTGCCGGTGACGGGAATCGCGATTATACCAGTCCGGGTGCGGAGTGGGTCGATGGCGATCGCAACGAGATGCACTATAAGGGCAGTATGCCGACCAACCTCGGAGTCGATGTCAAGTGGCGCATGCGCCAGTATGCGGCCAACCACGCCAACCTCAACGATTTCATCATTGTTGAGTTAGAATTGACTAATACTGGACTTCTCGATGCAGATGGTGATGGCGTTGCCGAGCGAACCGACAATCGCATCAATGCGTTGACCCTGCACATGCAGAACGAACCGATTAATTCGATGAGCAATCGGAATAATGGGCGGCGTGGCGCTTCGGGTTGGTTCACCGGTCCAACATCGGGTTATGACGCTACTACTGATGCCGACGGCGAACCCTGGGACGTACCGGTGATTTTTACTGGACCATCGCCCAGCAAACTCAACGAACCACATCCGGTGTTTGGTGGTGACCGTGGTTGGGCAGCCGACGGCGCGCGTAAATTGGGCGGCACTATGAATCGCCGTGGTTACTATTACGATATCCACAATGGCATGCAGTGGATTGCGGCTAAACAAGGCGCGATGCCTGCGATCGGTAGCAATGCCGATAAGGCGGATAAGCGCACCATTTACGACAGTCATCCGGTGGGTGCAGGAGGGCAGAAGGGCTGGTTTACTTCGGTGCTCAAGGATGATGGTGGTCGCGCCGATCCGCGCATGAGTCATATTTATGCCATGAGTTCATTTTTTAATGGCGAGACTATTGGTAGCCGCGTATGGGACAAGGGCGCATCGGTTCAAAATGAGAGTGCGCTTCAGCCCGATCCGAACTGGTTTGATCCCACGCATCCCGATATCGTCGCGGGTGATCCGCTGTCGTTTATCAATGCGGTTCGCCCTGAAGGCGAGCGCGGACAGCCACTCGGCGACATGAAATACAATGGTACATTCGTGCAAAACTGGGAGGTCGATCCGAGTAAGTCTCTGGGCGATCAGCCGGACTGGGCGTGGACGCATGGTTACACTATAGATCATGGTTTTGACGGACAACTATTAGTAGGTGTTGGCCCCTTTTCACTGGAAGTCGGCGAGACCATGACCGTGGTTTTGGTGGAGTATGCGGGGTTCCGCTTGCAGGGTGTTCGCAAAGCGCGCTCGACGGCTCAGTGGGTCTACGAGAACAACTTTCAGGTGTCGACACCGCCGGCGACTCCCGATATCCAAGTGGCTCCCAACACCGACGTGAAGATCGATGTTAAATGGGACGATGCAGCAGAAGCAGCTACTGATTTCGCTGGCTACAAAGTGTATCGTTCGGCGCTCTTTCCCAAGGTCGATTCGCAGCAGGTGGGCATCCGCATCGTCGATCGCTATCACCTGCAGACCGTTGAGAATCCCGCTGATGGGACGCTGGCGGAATTCGGGGAAGCCAACAACCCGAATATTAGTTCGGCGGCTTACAAGCCTCAAGAATCCGCTGCATGGGGCCCTTATCGGTTGATTAAGTACATACCGGCCAGTGAACTCGGGATGTATCTCAATGACGATGCCGACAGTGGCACGTACAAATATAAGTTTGCCGATGAAAGCGATCTGGTGACGTTTGGATTCACCTATTACTACTATGTTGCGGCTTACGACAACGAATCCGGCGAGATAAACGGTATGCCCTTTAGCTCGCTCGAGACGCACAGGCACAATTTCAATGGCCGCGACGGTCTGTGGAAAAATACCTATCACTATGCGACGGCTTCCACATCTTTCCCTGTCGATCTGGCGGGAGAAAAAGGTATCGGTGCTCCGTTTGTACTCAAATCGCCGCTGGTAGATCCCTCCCAGCTGAAAGACGGCAGTCTTAAGGTCCGGGTTCGACCGAACCCGTATAAGCGAGGTGCTTTGCACGATACCGGCACCGAGCACAAGATGCTTTTTAGCAATCTGCCGACTGCTACCGAGATCACGATTTTCGACGTTTCGGGCCAGGTGATAGACCTCCTGCGCTTTAATGGCACTAACGCCTTCGATGGTACACTGTTTTGGGATATGTTTTCCAAGGATGGCATTGAAGTGGCGAGTGGTCTCTACATCTACGTGGCTGAGTATCCCGGCGGGTCGCAAACCGGGCACTTTGCCATCCTGCGCTGAATTGATAAAGGAAACGGAGATTTAAGACATGCAATTAATGAAGATTATCATCGCGTTGGGAGTAGTTGCACTTGTAGCAGTTGCTCAGCCGTCTGAAGCAGGTGTGCGGAAATCCGGTCTTACCGGTGCAGCTTTTCTCAAAATAGGTGTCGGTGCACGGGCCACGTCGCTGGGCTCGGCCTACACCACGGTAACCGGAGATGTTAACCAGATGTTCTGGAATCCGGCCGGTACCGCTATCGACCAAGGCGCGAGTCAGGTACTGCTGTCGCATAATGACTGGATAGCAGATCTTGCTCACGACGCGATTGGGTTTACACGCGATATGGGGGACCTTGGAACATTCGGACTCGGAATTGTTACCATGGGTTTGAGTGACATAGTTGCTGATCGCGATGAAGTTCCGCAATTCGTATTGGAGGCGGGTACTTTCCAGCCGAACGATACGGCAACGGGAAACAGTTACAGTTATCGTGATCTTGCGATTGGGCTGACCTGGAGTCGGCACGTCACTGATCGGCTCGACATGGGGATTACTGGTAAAATAGTACGTCAGTCGATCGATGGTTTGAGCGCCAGTGCCTATGCGGTTGACCTCGGCGCAATTTATCGCACCGAGTTCCATGGTACCCGAATCGGTGCGCGGATCAATAACCTGGGCAGCGACCTGAAATTTTACGACATTGGTGCCCCATTACCTTTGATCTTTAGTATTGGTGCAGCAACTGATCTGGTAGATAATCGCGACGCAGGCACGCGGATTACGCTACTCGCCGACGCCACCAAGCCCCAAGATGCCGAGCAACTGCTATTTACCGCAGTCGAGGTTGAATTATTCGATATGCTGCAGTTGCGTAGCGGTTATAAATACAATTACCAAGGCGTTTTGGGCAGTCGTGGTTTCCAAGACCAGAAAGTCGATGAAGTGGATGGAACGTCCTATGATGTACCGCGCACCGAGCAGGGGATGACGGCCGGAGTTGGACTTGCATTGGGCATGGGCGGTTACGACGCTACGGTCGATTATGCGTTCACTTCGTTCGGGATCCTGGATAGTGTACACCAATTTTCTCTACAGCTCAGCTTCTGAGTACTGCAAAGAAATGTTGTTTAGATTAGCCTCCGGGGCCGCCTCGCTCCCGGGGGCTTTCTCTTTGCCCGCGGGTGACTGGTGGCTTTAGCCTATAGTTTTATCACTCTACTGATGCTGTCGGCAATGGTGTTTGCTATGCCGGCAGCGCCCACCGAGTTGATAAGCGAGGGGTTGCGTCGCACAGTGACTGCGTTGGCGGCACCAGCTTCGCGAGTGACTGGTTATCCAGGGGCCGAGAGTGCCGAGCGTTGGTTGACTGCTGAGTTACAGCGCATGGGCGTGGAGGAGATATATCGGCACCCGTTTCCGGTGCCGATACCGATCGATCAGGGATTTCGGCTTGTATACGGCGCCGAATCCCTTGAGTTGTTTGGGCTGTGGCCGAATCTGGTGCGCACGCCGACTATCGCGCCATCTGGAATCAAGGCTAAATTGGTCTATTGCGCAGACGGGAACCTTTTTGAAGGGCAACCGATTGCCGGGCGGATCGTGCTATTGGAATACGATTCGGGATCGGCCTGGGTCGATGCCTTCCACTTGGGTGCCGAGGCTGTTATCTTGCTGGAGCCTGGCGAGACAAATCGCAAGCAGGCCGAACAGAAATTTCTCGACGTCCCCGCGGATCTGCCCAGGTTGTACGCTAGGGCGGAAGAAGCGGGCCGCTTGCGGAGCCTGGCGGCCGCGCAAGCTGAGGTTAGCCTGCGAGGCCGGATGGTCTGGCGTGAACGGCAGGCGCATAATATCGTCGCGATGGTTCCAGGCAGTGATCCCACGTTGAGAGACGAAGCGGTTCTACTCACCGCTTACTACGACGCCATCTCACCAGTCCCGGCTTTGGCACCGGGTGCGGAACAGGCCGCTAGTGCTGCCGCGTTGATCGAACTGGCGCGATATTTCACGGCGCATAGGCCGCAGCGTACCGTCGTGCTGGTATGGACGGCCGGTCACTTTCAGAATATGGCGGGGATGCGCCACTTGATGCCGGTGCTGATGGCCGCCGCTGGGCGGCGGTCTGGTGAGGTGCCGGATTCTGAACTTCTGCAGCGTCTAAGTGCGCTAGACCTTCGCTTTATTGCCGGCTTGGACCTCTCGTCGCACAGTCCTGTGCTTGGCGTTTTTCGGCCGCGCGCACCATATCGCACGTCATTGCTGGCCCCGCCGATCACGGCGCGTTTGATGGGACTAGTCGGAGAGTATGAGGATTCAGCCCTCGAAGGGCGACAACTGCTGGTGAACGGCTTGAAACAGGACTTTGCCCGTCAGGGCTTAGGTAGTATGGCTCTGACCGTTCCATACGATGTATCGGTGGCCGCACTGGCCGGAGCTCCGGCGCTGGTGTTCGCCACCGTTAACGATAGTCGGGCAGCCATCGATGCGCCGACCGACTGGCCCGGCGCGGTCCGTTACGATTGGCTGGCGGGGCAGGTCGAGTTACTGCGGTCGGTGGTCCCCGAACTGGTTGACGATCCTCAGTTGGATCGATGGGAGTGGGGCAACGATGCATTTGGCACCATCCGCGGCGATGTAGTCCACTACGGCCCACGCAGTTACTTACCTGACTTGCCAACGTCCGGAGCACTTGTGCGGGTTCGGTTGCGTCAGCCGACCTTGGCCGGCGTACGGCCAGATTTTTGGGCTGCGGCCGACGATTCGGGGCGCTTTGTTATTCCAGGTGTCGAGGCGGGTATTATCTATACCCAGCCGGTGCGCTTGGAAGCTTATCGGCTCGATGAAGAGACCGGCGAGGTGACCGACGCGCCAGACTGGGGAGTCAATGGAGAGCGCAAGTTACCTGGTCGCTCGTTGACGCTGTTGATGGACGCTGCTGAAGAAGAGGTGCAAATCGTCACCGCCCCGCTGAAGGGCACCACGCTATTCGGTCTTTTTGACCCGCGCAACTTGCTGACCCCAGAGCGATTGCAAGTGGTCGATGCCCAGATCGAGGCTGAACCGGGTATATTCGGTGCCTGTTTGCCGTTGACTGCGGCCGAAATGGATCTCTTTGGTTATGTAAATCGCGTGGGATCGTGGACCGAGCCGGTGGGAGTACTCTTCGCCAAAGAAGGTTCGCATTTCAAGGCAGTAATGGCGACCGGGCGTTATGGCTT
>DQLG01000137.1 GCA_015660315.1 Candidatus Latescibacterota bacterium | reverse complement strand
TCGGCGAGAATCTCCATCATCACCTGGCCAACGGCGCCCGTCGCCCCCATAATCGCTACATTGTATTTTTTCGTCATCGTTATTCTCTAAACGTCCCTAGTCTGTATTTTAGTCGTTTGCCATCAAATATTGCATCAAAAGATGCCCGTGGTCTACCTGCATGCTGCCCTGTTCGGCCGATTTTTCACCATAAGCCACCATGGCGTCCGGCTCGGCATCGGTTCCCCACAGCACAAAAGGCACCGGGTCCCGACTGTGAGTGCGCAGCGCAATCGGCGTGCGGTGGTCCGGTGCCATCAATATACGACAAGAGCCGATGCGATCGAGCCCCGCCAAAATCGGCGCCACGACCCTGCCGTCGAAATCCTCAATCGCCTTCACTTTGGCCTGCACATCGCCATTGTGCCCCGCTTCATCTGGTGCCTCGACGTGCACATAGACAAAATCGCCCTGTGTCAATGCCGCTAAGGCGTATTCGGCCTTGCCTTCGAAATTTGTATCGAGATAACCTGTTATGTCCGGCACCTCGATTACCTCAAGGCCGGCGCTCTTGCCGATTCCACGCACCAAGTCCACCGCCGAGATTACCCCACCGCTGATGCCAAAGCGCTGCGGAATGGTCTGCAATGTCAGCGCTCGTCCAGAGCCCCAGAGCCAAATCGCATTTGCCGGCCTTTCCCCACGGGCGATGCGGGCGGCATTGACTGGTGAGGCAGCGAGAATCGGAGCGGCAGCCTCCATCAGCACGCGAATTTTCTCTTGCCCTTTGCCAGCGGGCAAATGCGCCGAGATCGACTGGTCCATAATATCGTGAGGTGGATAGGATACCAACTCTTCCGGCGCATTGTCATAGACCAGCAAATGGCGGTACTGCACCCCGGGGTAGAGGCGGATATGCTCTTGTCCCAACTCGGCCGCCAATTCCGCGACCAACTCGCCGGCTTCTTCGCTTTCGATATGGCCGGCGCTATAGTCAATGAGCGTATCGCCCTCACGATAGATCAAATTCATGCGGAAAGCGATGCCCTCCGCGCCAAGGTCAACACCCATACTCGCCGCCTCCAAAGGCGAACGGCCGGTATAGTGGACCCGACTATCGTAGCCGAAGATCTCGAGATTGCCGACATCGCTGCCGGGCGGGCGCTCGGCCGGTATCATCTGCACCATCCCACCGACGCCTTCCCGAGCCAAGCGATCCATATTCGGAGTCTCGGCCGCCTCCAAGGGTGTCTGCCCGCCAAGCTCATCGAGCGGGTAGTCCGCTGCCCCGTCGGGCACCAGCACCATATACTTCACTTAGAGATCCTCCATGCGAATCAGCTTTACCGCTCCCTGCACTGTATCCAAAGTGCTGATCTGAGCAAGCGCCCGCTGCATTGCGGCCTCGCTTGCCTCGTGGGTAACGATGACCAGAGGTACCGATCCACCGTGTAGGTCGCGCTCTTTCTGCAGCACCGAAGCGATACTGATTTTTTCCTCGGACAAAATCCGCGCAATCCGTTCCAGCACTCCAGGCTGATCCGAGACCAATGCGCGCAGGAAATAGCGCATCTCAACAGCTTCCACAGAAGTAATCGCAACGGCCTCCTCGCCCAGGACCATATCGCCAATCGCCGTACCAGCCCCAGCCACCCTGCGTTCGAGCAATTCGACCATGTCCGCGACAACTGCACTCGCGGTCGGCATCTGCCCGGCTCCGCGACCGGAAAAAACCTGCGGCCCCACCGCAGACCCCTGCACTTGTATCGCGTTGAATTCGTCGTGTATATTGGCCAGTAGCGAATCGACGGGCACCATCGCCGAATGTACTCTGGCCTCAACTCTGCCATTTTGCTGTTTGGCGATGGCCAACAACTTAATCACATAGCCCAACTCGCGCGCGTATTCGATATCACTCTTTTCAATGCGCTCAATGCCTTCGCAAAAGACATCGCTGCCCGTGCCTGTGCTGTGGAAGGCAATACGGCAAAGAATCGCCAATTTTTGCGCCGCGTCCATACCGCTGACATCCATCGTTGGATCCGACTCGGCATAGCCTTTGTCTTGCGCGTCTTTGAGAATATCGGCGTAGTCGCCTTCTCCCCGACTCATGCGCGAGAGGATATAATTAGTCGTGCCATTGAGAATACCGTAGAGCGACTCGACTCGGTTGGCGACCAAACCATTGCGTAACGAACGGATGATCGGTATGCCGGCGGCGACGCTGGCTTCAAACATCAGGTCCGCTCCATTGGCCAGAGCAAGCTCGAAAAGCTCCTCGCCCCGCTCGGCCAACATCGCCTTGTTCGCCGTTACGACATCCTTACCCTGTCGCAATGCCTCGCTTACCCAGTCGAAAGCCCCATCAGCACCGGTCAATTCAACCACCAGTTGCACCGTCGGGTCGGCGACTACTTCCTCTGCATCCGCCGTCAGCAAAGCCGGGTCAATGCTCGTTCCGCGTGATTTTTTGAGGTCGCGGACCGCAATCCGTTGCAGAGAAAAATCTATGTGTTTGCGCCGCCGCATCGACGAAGGCGCATCTTGTAACAACTCGACAACCCCGCTGCCGACTGTGCCGAAACCTATTAACCCAACACCTATCGAATTACTCATATCTTTGCGCCAATCCCTTGTTCTATAGCTATTTAGAGTCTGTAAATATAGATGCTAACACTGTAATTTGGCAAGGAACAGACCGGTGGGCCATTGCCTCGCTTATGCCTATATTAAAATCGCCAATACTTGACGACAATAAATAATGGAGGCTCGACAATGAATCTTGAAACCTTTAAGGCCAGTATCGCGGCCGACACCCCCCCCGCTGCAACAAGCTGTGCCTTGCAAGCCCTTTGGTATGACGCCAAAGGCCAATGGGACAAAGCCCATGAACTAGCCCAACAGGAACCCGATCCCATCGGAGCCTGGGTCCACGCTTATCTACACCGGGTAGAAGGCGACGAAAACAATGCCGGTTATTGGTATAAACGAGCAGATAAACCCCACAGCAAAGCCGAACTGTCCGCGGAATGGGACGAAATTTCCTCCGCACTTTTGGCGGGCGACTAGCGTTTTTCAGCAGCTTCTAACGCGGCTAATTGTCGCTCGATACGTTGGCGGATCGCCGGCTGTAATTGCAAACGCAAAGCCTGGCGATAAGCAACAATAGCCTGCTCGGCCTGATGCAATTGCAAATACGCTGCGGCCTGGTTAATCAGCGCGTCCGCGTAAGCCGGCCGCAGCGCCAATGCCGCAGTATAAGCTGCAAGCGCTTCGTCGATCGCCCCTCGATCTAAATAGAGCCCGCCTAGATTGAAGTGCGCTTCAGCCTGGTGCGGGTTGCGCGCCAATGCTTTTTTGTACAAATCCTCTGCCTCCGACAACCTGTTTTCTTGAGCGTATAGATACCCCAGGTTGTGGTAATATTCTCCCTTCCCCGGATCCAGATCTATCGCCCGCTGATAGGCCGCTACCGCCGCAGGTCCTTTCCCCGCTTGCTCTAGGGCTTGCGCCAACAGGCCATGCAGGTACCCCTCATCGGGTTCCAATTCAGCCGCTCTTTCGAGTGAGGCTATGGCTTCGAGATGACGACCATAGCGCAAATTTACCCGGCCGATATTGCCGAAGGCGGTAGCGTTTTGCGGATCCTGCCGAGCCGCTTCGCGAAAAGTCTGCAAGGCCTCTTTTACCTGGCCCAATTCGAGCTGGGCCATTCCCAACCCATTGCGCACCGCCGCATCATTAGCCAATGCGAGGGATCGCGTAAAATAAGTATGCGCATCCTGCCAGTTGCCCCGCTTAAGGGCTTCGGCCCCGAGTTGTTGCCAGGATTCGGCCTCTCCCCGCCCCGCTCTCCGATATGAGGTCATAGCCTCCCCCTCGTGCCCAAGCGCCGCCAGCGCATCCCCACGCATCAGCAGGAACAGACTGTCCCGTGGCCATCTAAGCAATGCTTCGTTCAATACCTCCACCGCAGACTGCAGCCGGTCATCTGCTCGACGGGCCTTAGCGAGCCCTTTATAGGCTTCGCGCATTTGCGGGTCGGCACCGAGAGCTTGGCGAAAATAAACCCGCGCCGAATCCGCAAAACCTGCATTGAGGAAGCAGTTGCCGATATTGTGATAGATCGAGGCGTGTTCCTGTATCGCCAGCGCCTTGCGATACACGTCAAGAGCCTGCTGCCATACACCCTGTTGTTGATAGATATTGCCCAAATTGTTTAGCGCCGGCAACATATCTGGGCGAATTTCCAGGGCACGGCGAAGATGGGCCTTAGCTAATTCATATCGCTCCTGTCGCAAATAGGCGGTGCCGATATTGTAGTGCGCCCTTTCGAGTTGTGGCTCAATCGCCAGCGCCTGATGACTTACCGCTATCGCCTCTTCCAACGCCCCCCGTTGCAACAACGCCTTGCCCAAGTTGACATGCGGTCGCGCCATATGCCCGCCTTTCGCTACCGCATCGCGCCAAAGCGTCACCTCGTCGCGCCAGACCTCGTTGCGCTGCACCGTGAGCGCCATCAACAGCAATAACATCACGAGCCAAATGCGGCCGAGTTGTACCCGATCTAACAAGGCGGCAACCGCCAGTGCCCAACCCGCCATCGGCAGGTAGAGCCGGTGTTCATTGACAAGTACGTGCAGTGGCACCAAGGCCGAAGGCAATAGCCCAATAGCAAACCAGCAAACGCCCAAAACCAACAGGATACGATGGCGTCCCATCGCACATAATAAGGCGATCGAAAGAAGCAATAACCCGGAGAACAGTACGGGGGGCGAAAAAAAACTATCTGCCACCGCAAATTGCGGTTCGACGCTCAACCCGACGGGAAAAGCTGCTTTCCACACATAGTATACCCCGGCCTTGATCTGTGTGGCCCATTGCTGAACCGGTCCACGCACAGGCTCAAAAAGTGCCTTGCCGATGATCGCCTTGGTGCCCACCACATAGAATCCACTGAGCAAAGTTAGCCCCAGCAACCCTTTTTTATGCCAGCGACGATTTAACCCCATGAAGAGTGCGAGTATCGGAGGAAATACAATCGCGATCGACTTGGTCATCAGCGCCCCGAGGTAGGTGCCCGCTACCAACATCCAGGCACGGTACCTTCCTTGGATCACCGCACCAACCCCCTTAAAAGCCAAGAGCAGACAACAGGTCGCCAGTAACGACGAACGACTGCTGACATAATTTACGGACTCGCTCAAAACGGGATGCACGGCAAAGAACATACCGGCGATTAGCGCCGCCCGGCGGGAAGCGCCCAACGCCGGTGCCAAGGACCACAATAATCCGGCATTGACCAGATGCAGCAGGAGATTTACGGCATGCCACCCCATCGGTGCATAGCCACCCAGTGCATAGTTACCTGCATAGGTCGCCAACAATAGCGGACGATACATCCGCGCTTCCGGCATGCCGGAAAAGGTACCTGGATCAACAAAAAACCGCGGCACATTCGCCAAGGAGCGCAGATGAGGGTTTTCGAGGATCGAGTGCTCGTCGTCGTAGTGGAAGCTGTGCCACAAGACATTGTGGTAGGAGAACAAAGCACAGACCAGGACCAGCCCCAACGCCCAACCGCGTCTATTGGCGATTTGTTCCATGCCTTAACGATCCCACCTAGTCAATGCCCGCACGACCTGCGACAACGCCCCGCGATCCGCGGGGTTCGACCAGAGCAATAGCCCCAGCAATACGACATAACACAAGCCCCCCAATAGCAACTGCGAGACGTCTCCCCCGATGCTAGAGGTAGCCCAACGGCTGGCGACCGCTGCGCCTCCGGCTCCGACCCCTATTCGCAATAGATTTGCCCAAGGCAACAGTTTTGCCAAGCTCCAGCGCAAATGCCAGCC